>JBFKKF010000345.1:0-3042 GCA_041631355.1 Bacteriovoracaceae bacterium
CCCCTAAATATACTGCATTGGCACCATAACTTATGGCCACTTTTAACTTATCTAAGTTTCCCGCAGGAGATAATAATTCAGGAATCATGAAATTTGCTACCTTTAAGTTTAATCCAGATTTTCTATCATTTACCAAAGATTTCGGATAAGATAAAATAAATATTCAGAGACAAATAAATAGGTAAAATCATTGTGAAAAAAATTCTTATCATTAGTTTTATTCTCATTTGCTTAATACCCATTTTTCTTTTTGGTACGAGATTTAGACGCAATGTGACACAAATTGTTCCCTACCCCTTCAATATCAACCAAAAATTAGAGCTAGACCAAAAAAACTATATCCCTATTTTGATCGCTGGGGATCGGATGGCCACTAGACTAAGCTCATTTATACCTGAGCTTCAAGAAAAGTTATCAAAGAAGTTCTCTAAGCCTCTTAAGGTGAGCTCAATTGCCACCGATGGTGAAAATATTCACAGAACTTTTAATAAAATTAAGCAACTTAAACGGCTCCCCTATATTATTATCTTTTTGAGTAATAAAGATGAAACCTACGAAAGTATTTTTAAATCAAATTATACCGACCGAATTAGAAAAAATTTTGAACTATATGAAAATGATTATATTAGAACCATGATGATGATTTTTCCTTGGACTTCTCGGCTAATTTTTCACCCTCTAGATAGAATTACCCTGGGTAATAAAATTGTCCCTGATAAAAATCAATACGAAGATCATACCTACCAAAAAAGACAAGGATTAAGCTATAAATTGTATGAAGCGGCATTTAGTGAACTAGCTACTTATACTAAGAAGAGAAACTCAATTCTTATACCTATCACAACTCCAGTAAATTTAAGACTAGAGCCTGATAAAATTTGTTACGGCTCCTTTGATGAAGAATCCTATAAAGTCTATAAAGACTTACTAGAGTTGGTTGAAAATAATAACATTAAAGAAGCAAACGAACTGGCAAAGGAGTTGGCATTAACCAACCCTGGAAACTCAAAGGTTCGTTATCTATACGCTAAAGTCCTAGCAAAGCTTAATCAATTGCAGAAATCTCAATCTGAATATGAATTTGCTGTGGCAATGGACTGTCATAATAAAAGGGCCAACCCAGTTTACAATCAAATCCTCAAAGAAGTTTCAAGTAAACACAATATCAAGTATTTTGACTTTCACCAGATGGTTACAGATCAGATGTATAAAAATCATACCTTCATTGATGAAACCTACCCTCAGGATGTATATTTTGAATACCTCATTGAAGCACTTGCAAATAGGATAAAAGTGCTGCTAAAATTATAATATGAGTCAAGATTTTGAAGTAATTAAGTACAAAAAAGACGATGTTATCTGTCGGGTAGAAGACCAAGCAGATGATCTCTACTATATTCTTTCTGGACAACTCCTTATTTGCTCCAGGTCTGGACATATGGTAACCCCAATTGCCTATCTAGGTCCACAAACATTTTTCGGAGAGATGTCATTTTTTGATGACCTCCCTAGGTCAGCAGACGTAGTGGCAAACGAAGATACAGAAATGCTCAGAGTCCCTAAAAGTCACCTTGAAAGTCAATTTCCAAATTGGCTTCATATTATAGCAAAGAATATGACTTATAAAATTCGAGTGATGGATGAAGTTATCAAAGATAGAGGTTATAAACGCAAAAATTTAGAATCTATTCAACCACTTGATATTGAAGAGCAAAGAAGACTATACCAACTTCTTGCTACTTCCTAGTATTTTTACCCACCTAGCTAAATTTCATTTCAAAAACTTCTAATCAATATTATGATGGGATCAAAGGAAATACATGACAGATAAGAGGAACTGGAACTCCGAAGATTCATTGAATATTTACCAGATCTCCCGTTGGGGTGAAGGATATTATGGTATTAACTCTTCAGGAGATTTATGCGTCTATCCCCAGAAGTCTCCACAGGGTCCAAGTATTAATATTAAAGATGTAATTGAAGAGGCCAAGAAAGAGGGCATCTCTTTACCTATGGTAGTCCGTTTTCACGATATTTTACGCTCTCAAGTCAAAGGCCTCAACGAACAATTTATTAAAACAATTGCTGAAGCCAACTACCAGGGTGAGTATTATGGAGTCTATCCCATTAAGGTTAATCAACTTCGGGAGGTTATTGAGGAAATAACTGATGTAGGAAAAGACTATCTGTACGGTCTTGAAGCGGGCTCAAAGACTGAGCTTCTTACCGTCTTGGCCTATAACGAAAACCCTAAGGCCCTAACCATTTTAAATGGCTACAAAGATAAAGAGTATATGCAATTAGCTTTTCTTGGCACGCAAATTGGTAAAAAAATTATCATTGTGGTGGAAAAGTTTTCTGAAATTTATAAGATAATGGAGGTCGCTAAGGAATTTGATGTTGAGCCAATAATTGGGGTACGGGCAAAATTAAGCTCCAAGGCGGGTGGAAAGTGGTCTGAATCATCAGGAGACTTTGCCAAATTTGGTCTCTCCATTCCAGAAATTATGGAGCTTTATCAGCTCTTAAAAAAAGAAAATAAACTCCATTGGTGGAAATTATTTCACTTCCACGTTGGCTCACAAATTCCCGATATCAGAATGATAAAAGAATGCATTACTGAAGGGGCAAGAATATATGCCAGTCTAATACAATTAGGTGTTCCTATTGAATTTTTTGATGCCGGAGGCGGAGTTGGAATCAATTATGATGGATCAAAATCAAATTGTCCTTCATCCACAAATTACGCCTTAGAGGATTATATTGGAGATGTCGTATACATTCTAAAAGATATTTGTGATCTAAATAATATTTCACACCCTCACATCGTGACTGAAACGGGAAGAGCTGTGGCCGCTCATCACTCATGTGTTATTACTGATGTCTTTGGTGAAATAAAACTAACAAAACTCAAAAATATCAATGTTACCTACAATGAAAACGACCAACTACTTCTTAGAAATATAAAGGCGCTATATCGAGACCTTAATGCTTCTAACTACCAAGATATCTATAATGATGCTTGTATTATTAAAGACGAAG
>JBFKKF010000346.1:0-3037 GCA_041631355.1 Bacteriovoracaceae bacterium
GCTCACCTACCACGTTGGCAAGAAGCTCATGAGAAGCCTTAATATATTTAATTACGATATCTGGATCGGCCTTAACCGGAATACGATAGTTGCCATCTTCTTTTAAAAGTCTTGCAGTACTTCCAAGATAATCATGCCAACCAAGGGATGCTCCCACAAAATAAGGATAAAGCTCATCCATCATCTCATTAACTCGAAACACAGCTCTTGGGTTTTCTAAAACGATAATCACTCTTACTGTTCCCATTTCATACTGAGGATGAAGTTTTTTTATCATTTTTTCGGCCGTCTCAATCATGAACTTGATATAAGAAGCTTCTTCTTCATTTTCTAGTTTCGGTACATAAAACGTAAGTGCCTTAGGGTTATGCCAATGATGAAATAGGTGAAGAGCAAAGTCATAAATATGAAGTGGAAGTGGATTAGCTTGATAAAACATAAATGAGCACGGTAATGCCAGCCCAGGAAAACGCTTAATGGGTTGAGACAGCATATTGTCTGCTAGCTCATAGGTTTTATTTCTTTTTTTATCGCTAAATTTAATATCGGCATTAAAGCAACCAGTAAGATTTTGTGCAGCTGAAATGAGATCAGATCGAAGGGGGGTTTTTGAATCTTCGTCATCGGCTCCCCACATAGGATGATCTTTATTAGTCGCTAAGATTTCAGCGACTACCTCGGGCTCATCCTTTAATTTTCGATGATAAGCGTTCATGGCATTAATAGAGAGCTTGGGATCATCAGGAGGTCCAAACAACGTTACATGAAAGCCCTGAAGATGTTCGGGAATTGGAGCAACCTTTGCTCCTGTAGATTTTCCACAATAATTTTTAAGCTTAGGCCCGATGACAATGCGTCCATTTTCATCCTCATCACCTAAAATGGTTTTATAGTCTGAGTTTAAAAAATCAATTCTCTCTTTTTGATTATACTCATAATAGGCCTTCACTCGCCCATCAATAAAAGCGCGATCTTTAATTCGATTATTTAAAACAGTATTTAATTTATCTTTAACCCGCTCGTAAAGTTCACAAGTAAATTTCAGAGAGTGGGCGTCTTCCAGACCGCCACTGTCACCTATATGAACTAAGCCAGCAACTCCAGGATACTCCCTGGCCTGATCTTTTAAGTAATTTTGAAATTTTTCTGAAATATAGTCACTATAATATGAAATTTCTCTTTTACTCATTAGCTTCCTCGATAAGTTGAGTACCCATAGGGATTAAGCAGTAATGGGACATGATATTTTCTATTGGTATTAGAAATATTAAAGGCCACTGGTGTGTCCAAAAAAAATGCTTCTTGCTTATTATTTTTAAAATATTCAACCGTATAAAAGTTGATACGATACTTACCTTCTTCATAGGCCACATCAAAAGCATGGCGTCCATCATCGTTCGTGGCACCACTGGCAATTTCTTTCCACTCTCCATTTGATAGTTTTTCTAAGCTAACTTTAACATTGGCAGCAGGATTACCCAGAGACGTATCTAAAATATGAGTACTAATCATTATCAGTCCTTTTATTTCATTTGATTTAAGCAAATTATTAGAGCATACCAAGTAGGGCAAGGCCATATTATATTGTTGGTGGCATTGCGTCAGGACTTAATCAAATCAATTCGTTAGGATATTGCTTTTAATTGACTTAAAGAGGTTATTATTATGTTAGCAAGCCTAGATTTGTGGATTGAATATATATTACGTTTTGCTCACTTAGTTGCAGGCATATCCTGGATCGGTAGTTCTTTCTATTTTATCTGGCTGGATAGCGCATTTGAACCACCAGAAGAGCCACGCCATAATGTAGATGGAGAAGTATTCATGGTCCATGGTGGCTTTTACTACCAAGTTGATAAAAGAAAAATCTATCCCGGTGAACTTCCCAAAACCCTTCATTGGTTTAAGTGGGAAGCCACTCTTACTTTTATTACTGGCTTTATGCTCTTTGGCTACCTTTACTTCTTAAATAGTGCATCCCTACTAATTGATCAAAACGTTCTTGCATTAACTCAATGGCAGGCCATCGCACTAAGCCTTGGAGTGATTGCTGCCTTCTGGTTTATCTACGATTTTATTTATCACCCAGAATATATGAAAAATAAAAACCTCAGTAACATCTTAGCACTAGTCTTTAGTGTGCTCTTGGTTTGGGGCTCGACTTATCTTTTTAGCGGTCGAGGGGCATATATTATTGTGGGAGTAACCTATGGAACCTGCATGCTTTTAAACGTTTGGGTGCGAATTCTACCCGGACAAGCTAAAATGCTTAAAGACGCTGAAAAAGGAAAAGTTCCTGACTATAGCACCGGAAAAAAATCTAAAACCAGATCTGTACACAACACCTATTTTATTTTTCCAGTGCTTTTTATTATGCTTAGTAATCACTACCCTGCCATCTATAATCATGACTATAGCTGGGTGCTACTTTTAATTCTTATGGTGTCTGGGGCCATGGTTCGCCAGGTAATGATTACAAAAAATCCAAAAGAAAGATTTCTCGTTCTTCCTGCCACGGTTGGTTTACTAGCACTGGTGGCCATTACCGCCCATCGGCCAGGCATGATTCAAATAGATGAAAAAATGGGCTACCGCAGAGATATTCGAATTATTGTCAAAAACAGATGCCTACAATGTCATAGCTCTAATAATACGGATGACGTTTATACCGAGGCTCCAAAAGGTGCAATCCTCGAGAGTAAAACTCAACTAAATAGCTACGCTGAAAAGGCCCTTATTCAAGTCTCTAACAAGGCCATGCCACTTGCCAATAAAACTGGAATGACTGAACTTGAGCGGGCCAAACTAGTGAAGTATCTTGAGGATGTGTTAAAGAAATAAAAGATTTAGAGTTGTTAAATGTTAGTTATTATTAAGTAGCTTCCCTTTAATATCCTTATCTTTAATAACTAATATTTTACCTGATGCAAGCTTAATTCCAAAATGCCGTGGAAGGACTTTTTTTTCTTCAACACTTGCAAGAAAACGCCCTTTTTTATTTCTCTTATTTACAGTAACGAATTCACTCTCAAGCGCA
>JBFKKF010000347.1:0-3036 GCA_041631355.1 Bacteriovoracaceae bacterium
CGCTACCTATAGGGTATGGACAAACAATATCTCAGCCTTATATTGTGGCTTGGATGCTGCAGGAGTTACAGCTAAAGGAAAGTGATAAATTATTGGAGGTTGGTACCGGATGTGGTTATAACGCGGCGGTGGCATCACTATTAGTAGATGAAGTTTTTACCATCGAAGTTGTGCCTGAGCTGGCCGAGAGTTCCGGTAAAAGACTAGAGAGTTTAGGGTATAAAAATATCCACGTATTTGCGGGGGATGGTTATCAAGGCCATAAAGAGCAGGCCCCCTACGATGCCATTGTCCTAACCGCAGCACCTATAAAAGTACCGCAAACTTTATTTAACCAATTAGGAGAAGGCGGTCGTCTTATTGCTCCAGAAGGCGGGCAAGGGGAGACTCAACTGCTAAATCTTTATATTAAAGAGAATGGAAAATTATCTAAACATGGAATTGGAATGGTAAGATTTGTTCCTATGGTTGGAAATCCAGATAGTTAGAATCGTTACTAAAAATTTAGTTGAAATGAATATCTATTTGTCGCTATAATTAAAAAAGTTAATCAAGTGGAGATGTAACGTGAACTACACCTCCCAAAGTTTAGTCGATTAATTTAAGTATTACAGCAATGAGCTGCAATACGAGACTAACCAACGTCAACACCCTGATTAAATCTTCCATGATTTTTCCTTTTGTAACGAATTAAAAAAGGCGCTTCTTCTCAGTGTCTTGTGCACTTCGAAGTGGGCGTCACGGAAGATGTTCTTGGCAATGCAAGAATGTGCTTTATCTTCGAAATCGTAGTTATTTGAAATTATTAAGTACACTGAGGCGCATCATGCATCTTAAGTATGAGTAATTGAAAAGTTTTTATTGTTTTTTTTGATAAGTTAATTAAATATAAAGCCCACCATCAACTTTAATTACTTCACCAGTAATATAAGCTGAAGATTTACTTAGTAAGAATAAGCAAAGGTTGGCCACATCTTCGGTACTTCCATAGTCTCCTAACGGAATAGATTTTAGATATTCCTCTCGGGCCTTTTCATCTACCGCATCCGTCATTTCTGTGGCAATAAAACCAGGGCAAATGGCATTACAGCGAATTTTCCTAGAGGCTAGCTCTTTAGCATAAGACTTAGTGTAACCAATAAGTCCCGCCTTAGAGGTAGAGTATACGGTTTGGGCGGTATTACCCATAAGTCCCACCACAGAGCTCATATTAACAATGGATACATCCTTTGCCTTTAAAAATTGGCGAGATAAATGATTAGTTAAAACCATAGCCGCTTTTAAGTTTGTATCAAGAATTGAATCAATATCAGAGGGCTTAACTCTTAAAAGTAATTGGTCTTTTGAGATCCCAGCATTATTCACTAGACCTGAAATTGGTCCACTTTCTTTTACGAAGGCATCTATATTGGCTTTCATAGTCTCATAGTCTGTAACATCAAATTTGATGGCACTTACTTTACTTGCACCTAGAGTTGAGAAGTGCTCTTTCAGGGCATTAGCTTTTTCTTCATCACCTCGGTAGTTGAAAATAACGTGTGCCTTCTGTTTTGCTAGGGCTTCACAAATGGCTTTTCCAATTCCTCGACTTGCTCCAGTAACTAAAACTGTTTTATTTTCTAAATCATTTAAAATCATGCTAAAAATTCCTCAAGTCCATCGAAGGACTCTTCTGAGTCTAATGTATAAGTTTTAAACTCTTTATTAATTCTTTTATTAAGCCCAGATAAAACTTTTCCAGGTCCTACTTCAATGAAAATGGTGTCCGAGGGAAGGCTTTCTAAACTTTGAGTCCAAAGAACACTACCGCAAACTTGTTTGATAAGGTTTTCTTTGATGGTCTCACCAGTTGTACTGTATTCCTTAGCATCAATATTAGCGATATAAGGGATTTTATTATCTGAAAACTCAATGGTATTTAAAAAGCTAGCAAGCTTTTCTTCCGCAGGCTTCATTAGACTTGAATGAAATGGGGCGGAAACTGAAAGTTCCTTGGCCATTTGTTTTCCCTCGTAATTATTTTTCAGCCACTCGACAGCTCGTTCACAAGCGTCTGCATGTCCAGAGATAACCACTTGAGTGGGATCATTGAAATTTGCACACATGACTTGGGAGTCATCACTGGAGGACTCCTTACAGGCCCGCGCTACGATCTCTCCTGGAACACGAAGTATAGCAAACATTTTGCCTTTTCCTGCCGGAACAGCTTCTTGCATATATTTTCCTCGAAGGTTAACCGCTTTTACAGCATCTTCAAATTTTAAAGTACCTGCTGCTACGAGGGCGGCGTACTCCCCAACAGAGTGCCCTAACACTCTTTCAATTTCAATTTTTTTGTCAGCTAGGATTTTTGATAACTTAGTAAAAAGAGCAATGGAGTGAGTGACAATGGCAGGTTGAGTAAACTCAGTAAGTTTGAGTTTCTCTTCTGGACCATTTTTACAAATTTCACTAATTTTAAAGTCCAAAGCCTGATCAGCTTGCTTAAAAGTATTTGTACACTCTGGATATTCAGTAAAATTATTTCCCATACCAACGTATTGAGACCCCTGACCAGGGAAGATGAGAGTTACCCTCATTTGATACTCCTAAAATTTAAGTAATGTTGCACCAGATGTAAGTCCCGCACCGAAAGCTGCGAAAAGAAGTGTATCTCCTCTTTTAACTCTTCCATCCCTAACTGACTCATTGAGTGCCACAGGAATTGAAGCCGAAGAAGTATTGGCATACTTTTCAACATTTACAATTGTTTTTTCAGCAGGAAACTTTAAAAGATTTCCAGTGGTTTCGATGATTCTTAAATTAGCTTGATGAGGAATGAACCAATCAACATCATCGACGGTCATATTATTTCTCTTTAAAAGTGTGGCGCAATGAGAAGACATGGTTTTAACAGCATTTTTAAAAACTGTTTGTCCATCCATACTCATAAATTGCTCTTTGTTTTCTAAAATCTCTTTTGTTATAGGAGACTTTGAACCACCATTTTCTAAAAGAAGAGCATCCTTTTTACTGGAGTCACTTCCAAGGATTGAG
>JBFKKF010000348.1:0-3033 GCA_041631355.1 Bacteriovoracaceae bacterium
AATGAGATAAGAGTCATCAGAGACAATATGATTTTACTCCCCCAAGAATTAAGAAGAAAAATCAATTCATTCCTTGAACACAAACAATTTAAGGCCTACCAAAACCTATTAGGTATGAAGGCCATAAAAAAATCTAAATACACCATAAATGATAAGAACACATCAAAAACAATACAGAGTCGATACCTCAAGGCAATAAAGGAAAATAACTATATTACACTTGGCATTCAGGCTAACTCAAGTAGTAAGCACTTCGGGAGAATGAGAAAACATAAGGACCGACAAAGGCTACAATTTTTTAAAGATAATAGTCCACAATATATTTTATTAAACACACAGGAGAAAAGATGAGAATTATATTATTAAGTTTTTTGTTTACAACCAGCGTTTTTGCTAACTGCATACCTCAGTACAACCAAGAACTCGCGGAGCTAATAGAGATACAAAGTGAGGATAATTCCGTTTTTGGTACAGCTTATGAATCTGCAATGTTTGGTTCACTCGCCTACGGGATAGGCGCAACAGCTGGAGCTGGCCCTGCTCTGGCCAGTACTGTAGTAGGGGCCGGAAGTTATGAAGTGACAGAGATAAAGAAAAGACAGTACAAAGTAGCAGATTTATCAAAGTCATTAAACTTACTACAAAATGCTGAGGCAGGTGAAGGTTCCCAGTTGGATGCCCTCATGGGAGAACTCATTCAGCTGAATAGAGAGGGGTTAAAACAAGACATTATCGCTCGCATCAGAAGAAATAATGCGGAGTATATGTACTGTAATTCTGAGACATTAAATACATACAAGCAAATAAAGCAATCTTTACTGGAGTAAAATATCAGTGGTGATAAATATCACCACTGATATTTATCACCACTGTATTAGATTAGCGAACTCCCTTAAAGGAACGAGAGGTTTTAATATTCTTAATTCTCATTTTGCTTCGCTTATCCATCGAGCCTCGATATATCCCAAGCCCCATGGCCAGCCATTTTGCCCTATCAGGATCTGATTGAGCATAAGGATCAAATCCCCAGGCCCCTCGATGAACCAGTTTACGTTGGCCATCAACCCATAAAGCATATTGCCCAATACGCTCACTGCCTTTGTACGCTGGCTGTAATTGCAAGATAATTCGATACCATTTCTTTTTCTCAAGGCTAAATTCATTAGTGACAACCTCGGTATTTCTGCCCAGAGTATCTCTTTTATTAACTTGAATAATCACATCATCAGAATCATGCTTTTGCCCTTTAATTGTTAATGCGAAAGCTGGGGATGATCCTCGAATTTGCTGTAATGCTTGAAATAGAATTAAGTAAGTCCTTTGTCTAAGTTCAGATTCGTGTGGTGGATTTTCAAAACCTTCCGGAAAGTAAATATCAAACCCCACATACTGACGGTTACTTGGAGTTTGAAGGATATTAATTTTACCGTTATTCTTATCCTGCTTATCCATTCGATTTCGCAAATTAAGCATAACCTTTTCTTTAACGATTGGATGACCAGGGCCAGCATTATAAGTTGGATCAATTTCGAGCTCCATATAGCGACTTTTCTCTGGAAAGCGCTCATTTGGGTCTTTACGCTCAAGCCTAGTAGCAAGGTTGACCTGGTAAGGTGTTTTCAAGTCGATGGTAAACTCATACTCTTCAGGGCTTGCTGCAGCATCATTATAAACTAATTTAGGTCTCGGATCACCACTTCGACGATAGTCAGGTGAGGGCCCAACAAGGACATAGTTTTTAGTATCCAAATTTATATCAGCTCCAAACAAATTGAGACTCAATAGGACTGTAATAAAAATTGCCGAAGTACGCATAACTCTCCCTTTGTAACCGGTGAGTTATACTGATCGTAGCGATTACTTATAAAAATGAGTTTATATCAGCAATTAGGCACAATTTTCTGATGAAATCGAAATCGTAGAGTATCTAAAAATAAGAAGAATCAAAATGGTGGAGGTGGTGCCATCCTAGTTGAACAAGGCCTTACTGTTTGTGAGAGCTTTAGAACTAGCTATCTCGCTCCACGAGTTAATATTCTTCAAATAGAAGAATTATCTTCTCATGGAATGTCCAGAAATGCCATCTCAAGAGAGTTAGGATTGGCAAGAGGAACTGTTTCTAAAGCATTACAAATGGACAGGCCCTAATTTTATTGGAGGCCATACTCATGCAAAAAGAAATTGTGATTCAAAAGACATTAAAAAATTATCTTCGTTCTAAAAATTTATCTCAAAACAAAATGGCAAAACATATAGGAATATCAACTTCATCCCTGCACGGACTCTTAAATGGAAGTCTGCCAAAGGGGGTAATCACTTTGATCTCTATTTGTGAATCTCTTGGAATGGGTCTTGATGAAGTTGTCTTTGGACAAGCCCCTACCTCTCATCATATCAATTCTAAAGATTTGTGGGAAATTACTGGCCGATACGAGTTAATTATCAAAAAGACAGGAGATATTTCATGTTTGGAATAATAAAAAACTTTATTGAAGATTTACTTGCACTTATTTTTTCTGGAAGTATATTGATGTTCGGAATTAGTGAGACTTATTTCTTATTTAAAAAGGAAGCTCTTCAAAAAGTATATCAGGGCGGGCCATCACTTTCTAAAATTACTAAGGGGCTTACTTGCAAAAGATTTGATGAAAAAATGAATCTTGTTAAATTGAGTACTGGGGATTGTGTAAAGAAGAATAATAAGAAAAAACAATAAGTTACCTGAGTTTAAACTGTGATAAGCTAGGTCTAGAAATTCAGGAGGCAAAATGATGAGTTCAACAGAAAATATCAAAGAAGAGTTTAAAAAGGCACGAGAAGAATTAAATAAAATCCAACAAGGCAATACTTCAAAAGAAGTCGTTGATGCAATTATTGAAAAAATTAAAGAGGATGAAGTTTCTGATGACAAAGTGGCAAGACCAATAGAATCAGAAGAAACTCATATTAATTAGTATGGCCACAATTCTTCCCTTTTCAGAAATATCAAACCATTTAAGTGTAAAACCAGAACAGCGCAAGGTTTTGATTGAT
>JBFKKF010000349.1:0-3031 GCA_041631355.1 Bacteriovoracaceae bacterium
ATAATTTATTCACTCCAGTGATTTTTAATCATTCTCTAGCATTTGAATATAGATTTTAGAGAACGATAATGTAGCTGATTGACCATGATTGGCCGGATGTTTTGATATTATTAGTTAGACCGGTGGTTTTCCCAGTTGTATCATCTTCGATTTGAGTAAAGTGATTTCGAAAGTCTGTGAAATTAATTAAAAATCCATCGACAACCCTAAGCCCTAATCCAACAGAGATATGTTGACCAAAGTATCTAAAGTCATCGTTATCTTTTGGTTCTAAAGTTGAGTTTAGATAACCGGTCCAAAGGCGTATGCGATCATAAAAATGAAAAGCGATATAAGTTCCAACTCCGCCTCCGGTAAATTGAGTATAACCACTCTCGGTAATGGTGCTATCATATTCATAATCACCTTTTTCAAGTGCAAGACCCGCCATGAAGAACTCACCCATATAGCCAAGGTTGAGTCCGCCTACCTTCCCCGTGAAGTCTCCAGATCGATCTGCGACACTATAACTTCCTGTCACATAGTGATAGCTCGGCTCAATCATAAATTTAGCCTCAGCTGCCAGTGGAAATAGAAGTATGAATATTAGTTTTTTAAAATTCGAATCCAAAAACTCTCTCTTGATATTCTTCCCATTCTAGTATTTCATCTCTAAAAATGGCAACACGATAATTAGCTTGATCTTGATTGAGAATTTGAATGTTTTCTGGGTCAAACATATTCGCCTTAACTAATAAGGGAATAGTGTTCTCCTCAAATGGTTCTTCCATTCTGAGGATGTAACCACTTTTCATTAAGTAATAAGATGCTGAATTGAAATTGGTTTGTTGGGCCAAATCTGTAGTAATCATGCTCTACTCCTTAAAGCTAAAAGATCCCTTCTGGATCATAGATAAATTTTTTCACAGAAAAAAAAATATTGCAAATTCAATACTAAAGAGATCAGGCTTAATTCGAGATTATGTAAAAATTGCCTAAAAACTGACCGCATGGCCATTTTGTCAGGGCCATTATGCATACAAGACATTTTGATACTCCTTATCTACTTGAAATCACATTGAAAAGATTTGGCACGAATTATGCTTAATATATTTGTGACGGTGATAGGAGCTAACAGGATGTTTCTCCAGTAGGCCAAGGATGGCCGGAAATTTGTTAACCTAAATATGAGGAGAAAAGCATGGAAGGTTTAAACGTGGAAATGGTCACACTACTTTTATCATTATTAGCATTTGGAAGCTCACTCATTCATTATAGTGCCTACGCGAAGGCGAAGGCAAGACAAGCAGTTTACATCAAGCAACGTAAATAACTTGATTTAACTAACCCCTTTGTTAGATCCTAGGGCCTCCACTTGGAGGCTTTTTTAATGGGCTTACTCAAATAAAGACATTGACAATTATTCTCCGTTTTTGAATATTGGAAACTCTTACTTCAAAAGAGGTTTCTTTGCAAAAATGGTATTTGTTTTTTAGTTACGCTTCTCTTTTTATCCTGGGTTTTATTGATAATGCGAGGGGTCCTTTATACCCCCAGATTTTAGATTATTTTCAGGTCTCTAAGATTCATGGATCTTTAATATTTTCTCTCGCCAGTGGGATGAGCTTTATTGCAACCTTATCTTCAAGGTGGTGGTTAAATAAGTTTGGTGCTATAAACTCTAACCGTATCGCCATTGCTTCTCATTTTTTAGGTTGTGTATTAATGGGAACGGCCACAGCTAATAGTTTCTGGTTATTTCTTTTAGGCTCTATTGTCTTTGGTATTGGAATCGGTATTGAGAGTATTACTCTTAATTTGATTATTGTAAAAACTTCAAGTCCAACTAACCGTAGGAGAATACTTGCAGGTCTTCATTCTATGTATGGAATTGCTTCGTTTATCATTCCTACAATCATTGGCCTATTATTTAAACTAAATCTTAGCTTTCAAACCATTTTTCTCTTAATGGGTGCACTTCCTGTTGTATTATTATTATCAACAACTTCTATTCACCCTCTTGAAATAAGAAAAATCACTCGAGGGATGCACAGTATCCCTTTGATAGAAATTATTACAGTGTCTTTGAGTTTTGGACTTTATGTTGCCTCTGAAATCTTAATTTCCTCGCGTTTAGTTTTATACTTAGAAAAAGTTTATTTAATGAACAGTACTAATTCTTCGCTATTGCTGAGCTTATTTTTTGGTTTATTGTTATTTGGAAGGCTTACATTCACTTTTGTTCACTTTAATATCCATTCAAATACTTTACTTAAAATCTCTACCGCAGGATCGTTATTTTTTTCTTTGATAGGGATTTTATTCTATCCACCAGCTTTGGCCATTTGTGGTCTAACGATGTCTTTTTACTTTCCATGTGCGATGGACTTCTTAGGAGAGCATTATCATGAAGCAGTTGAAGCAGTTTTAGAAAAAGTTTTTATTTTTGTAGGAGCTGGTCTTTTGATTATGCATTGGGTTTTTGGAAATATTGCTGAGTTTTTGGGACTTGATATTGCCATATGGATGGTGCCCTTATTCCTAGTAATCGTAGGGTATTTATTACAATTTAAATTGAAGTTTTTGCAAGACTAGTATTGGCCTGTTATTTTGCTTATAAAGTAGGAAATTATGTCTAAGTACCTGTTTGTTTTAGTCCTGAATTTAATGTCTATCTCTACCTCCTTAGCATTGAGTCAAAAACAGGCTTACTTCACCAATTTATATGCAGATTTACTGATTCATGAATTTGATAAAAGATTAGATGAAGTAAGCACTCTTGATGATCTTGAACTTATAGATTTATATACAAAAATTTTGGCAACAAGGTCAATTCTAGAAAAATCGGATTCTGAAGTTTTTGCTTATAATCCCTTATCTTATCTGTTTTTAAATGACCCTCAGGCAATAGCTAATTTGCTAGATATAATTGAAGTTGATGCTCAAAAAATCAAGAACTCTTATTTCCAAATTAGGGCAAAAAAATCTGGCGTGATCCTGTATCCATCAACAACAGGGGCCGGGAATGTAACCGGGAATACCTTTCCAAAAA
>JBFKKF010000350.1:0-3029 GCA_041631355.1 Bacteriovoracaceae bacterium
AAGCGCTTCACTAATAACTACTTAATCTTTAATTTAGTTCGTCTGCGATGCATTTTATATAGCTCTCGTTTAACTCTTTTACGCTCTCTTTTTGATGAGTATTGTTTGCTTACACTTTTTTGCTCAAGTTGGGCCAAGTTAGGGGAATTGAAACTAATATCTTTGGATTCAACTAAAGGTAATAGTTTGGATGAGACATCTGCTATGAAGGCGAACCCATTTTCTCCTGCATTGGGAGAAGTGTAGACACCGGCCGAGCCTACGATATTATTTTTATTAAAGTAGGGCATAAGTGTAATTGTTCCGAGCTTTCTTCCCATTTTGTCGAAGGATTTAATAGGAATGGCCACACCAATGGCCACATTATTGTCACTTAGCCCAATGTATAATTCTCCACCATTTCCTACAGGTACGACAATCACGGGATTATCTCTAATCACCGGTAAGGCCATTCCGTTTGGAAGAGTCGTTGAGATTAGGTTTAAGTCTGTCGCTCTTGATACATTTAAATTAATTTCAATTTGATTCTCTCCGAATCCTGGAGAGTTCAAGTTTACCTCACCTAAGTATTCGCCGTGTGAGGTAATTGGTAGGGATACATTTGGCATTTGTAGATTACCGATATTAAGATCAGCAACTAAATCCAATAAGACTTCGCCATCTTGGACTCTGGAGTCGACGGAAACATCAGTCACCATTTGAGATGATGAACCACATGAAATAAATGACAAAGAGATAAGTAAAAGCAGAATGCTTTTGAAGGGGTTAGAAAGTTTCATAGATAAAACCTTTATAAATGTGGGCAGAAATGCCGATGGATTCTTAAATGAGGAAGCAAATTTAATTTTTAACTGACGTACAACACACTTAAGAATTAGTAATAGAGTTGAATTTCATTGTGCGATGCAAATTTTAACAAAATTTAGATTATTTGCAATAAAAACTTAAATCTTATTAAGTTTTAAAATAAATACGGGACGTTATGCAACTGTATTTTGTTTTATGTTTGGTGTGAAATGCGTAAACAATTAATTACTCACACTTCAATAAATATTGCCAGTACTCTTGCCTTTTGTTTTCGTTAAAGCTTTTATCTTCGCGGATATTTCTAGGCTCAGAGGCTTTAATATTTTCTTCTGTTTTCTTTTGTCTTGTTTGCTTTTGCTTAAATTCTTTTCTTAATTCATTGTAATTTAAAACAGTCATGGTTTTCTCCTTGTTGTTATGCCTAGTAATATCCAAGAATGATGCCAAATCTAAAGAGTTCTATATGGTTGAAATTATTTAAAATAATAGTATGGGTGCTAAAAAACTAGCGCTGAATTTTTGGCATATAAAAGGCCCTTTATATTAAAGGGCCCTTGATAGTAGGATCTAGCTTGATTTAGTTTACTATTTTTTCAAAACTAAACAGTGGTGGCGCACTAAATCGACATCTATTTTCAGCATCTTCAACTTTACCGAGCGCATTCACAATAAACTTAGCAGACAGACCCTGATCAACATTCAAAGCAGCTCCAAGATTTAAACCACGATTTAACTCATTTGCAGTAGGTGGGGTAAATGGTGACTCAGTACCATCTCCACCATTAGAAGTAGACGCAGTTGAAAGGTAGAGGGCTATTTTTTGTTCTTGACCGTCTACACAAGATGATGTCGTCCCATCTATATATTTGATATCATCTTCAACTCTTTGGCAGATTTCTTCAGAAACTTCAACACCAACAGCACAATTACCGGTAGTAGAATTTTGGTCTGGAGCAAAGTGGATATAGTCTGAAAACTCAATAACTATACACGGGTATTCTCCTACAGCAACAGAACCTGTTCCTAGCATTGGTTGACTGAGAAAATCGAAAGACTCGCCTTGAGGAACATCGATAATTGTTTGCAAGTTTGTACAGTACTGGGACTCAGATACCGCTAACTTATAGAACTTGATATTTAGATATTGCGGATTTAATCCTGAATCAGCGGCAAAAACTTTCGAAAATACGTTAAGTACAATAAACACTTTAATTAGAAATTTCATATAATTCTCCTTATTGATTAAATTAATTTGATACCTTATCTAAGACCCTGCACCTTCAAGTTCTAGGGTAACTTCCTGGGCGCTTGAGCCTCCGCTTGATAGTGATGACTCTTCTTTTTGCTGACAAGATACAGCTAAAGATGCCATCATTAGTAGTGAGAATAAAAGTTTAATCGTTTTCATTGTGTCCTCCTGGGATATTATTTGAACTAACGTACAGCTTGTTACAAATTAATAGTGCAGGAGTGGTGCCAACAAAAATAAAGGCTAATTGGTTGAAAGATGGATAGAGACTGCTTAAAATTAATCATTTTATTTATATTTGCGCTGAATTTCCAGCAGGTGGCTCTAGCTTCGGATATGGTTGAAGATTATCTCCACTTAGCATCTCCTCCTAAAGGTGTGATTAAATATGTCTTAAAAACGAAGCCCAAAAAATATCAACTTCAAATAGTTGGCTCTTACCGGCCCCTGACCCTGTTAGTTAATGGTAGAAAAGTAGAATTTAATAAAATTGAGAATATAGAAGGTGCAGAGCAGGGTTTATGGATCCAAGATCAAAAGTGGCATGCACGAAGTGAGAACAATACGTTTTATTTGAATTACCAAATCCTACAAAGATCAAAACAACTAGCAATCTCAGTAGTATCCAAGGGAAAAAAATATACATTTATAAAGAGCATAAGTCCTTTTGTTTTGGATTATCCAATTGAACAAAAAGTTTTCTCTAAAAAAGATCTGGAGTACGTTCAATTCAAACTGGATAAGGCTGAACTAGAGAACCTATCTATTGATATTAAAGAAGTTGTTGTAGAGGAGAAAGAGTCTTCTCTGCGGCTGCCTGTTGGCTCGGGGGTATTGTCTGGTACTTGGAGTCGGGGACAAGTTGAAAACATAGTGAATCTTCCATACTCGGTACAAAAAATAAAGTACCGCTCAGATAAAATAATATTGTCGTTAAGTAGAATGGATTTCGATAATTTTCCCATAACGGGTG
>JBFKKF010000351.1:0-3026 GCA_041631355.1 Bacteriovoracaceae bacterium
ACAAATCATATCAGAAGTTCTAAGTGAGCTAGACTGGAACTTAGTAACAGTAAAATTAATGACCCCGTTTCTCGATGGAATATTTCAGTTTAATAACCATTTTTTAAAATATCCCGAGAACACTAGAGATAAGATTTTGAAATACCTTGAAACTCAGTACAATGAGATCAATTATGATCACATTCAATTAGATCAATTGGACTTTGTTGTCTCACACCACCTTATTGCTGACCAAGTTATGATTTATTCTTTTCTGCATCTGAATACAAACAATAGGCCCTTGTTTAAAATCCCGGCCCAGAAAAAAAAGATGTATCAATTTCTCCTTGGACAAATCAACCGCTTTGAAAATAATCAAAAAGGAAGAAGAAAGCATACGCTACACAGGGAAGTCGATCAACTCGTTCGAGCAGAACTGGCCTATATGCAACAATCAAATACCTATTTGTACCTTGATCGAAAAAAAATAAAATCTGATAAAGAGGCAACCATTGAAATTATCGAAAAATTTGTTTCGGATGCTCCAAAGCTATATGACTTTCCTACTAAACACCTTTAGTTATTATCAATGAGAACAAAGATTCCTTTATCAGAGTGAGTGGTCATTGTTAAAATTTCTAAAAGGTGCTTAAAAAGTCTTGAGTCATAAAGTTTGTCACTAATGCTAACAGAATTAGAAAACTTCAATGTAACTCTATCCTTAGATTCGATAACACTTAACTCAACTTTATTCATTTTGCTATCACTTATTAAACTTGTGTGCATTGTTTCTGTTAGAATCTCAGACATTAAAAGATAGAATAAAATCGTCATTACGTGAGGATTTTTTAATTTTTCATTTTTATCTTTAGTTACTGTATTTATATCTAACTGAATATTATTTTCCGCCAGACGGTAACGAATTAACTGAAATGCTTGCTCGAGACACTCTTGCAAATCTAAATGTAGCTTTTCATCCTCTAGATTGTAGCGAGAAAACCCTAGAAATAGTTTCACCAACTTTTTACACCTTAGAACAGTCTCTTTCATGCTCCCTAACTGTCCCTTAATCTCTAAATCATGATCATCTAATAAAAGTACATCTAAGGCCGCAGAGATTCCTCCTAGAGGATTATTTAACTCGTGAGCTATTGAAGAGGCAATAATACCAAGCTCGCTGTTAACAGGAAGCTCTGATTTATCCAACTGCACACAGGCCACAAAAAGTTTATCTTCAAATTTCCTCTTAATAATCTTATATGTATTCCCCTTTATTAAGACCTGATCTTCTGCTTCTATAATCTCAGTCGGTGCGACTGCTAAATTCATATAGGCCTTATTCGATATTACAATATTGTGTGAGCTATCTAGAACAAAGAGAGGAAAACTAAGCTGATTAAGTTCATCTTTAATCTCAACTTGATCTTCTAATTGGAGTGTTGATCTAGAAAATGCCCCCAAGTATTCTTTAAGCACAAAGCCAATTTGCTGAACTAACGTTGAGTCCACTTCAGGTGAAAAACATAAATAAATATTTTCCTCAACCGTCGAAAATAATTGAAGGTACTTTTCACTTTCGGTTAGCCGGACTTGATTTAAGTTCAATACCTCTAATTTTCCTGAATAATATTTAATTAGTAATTGATTTATTTCAGCTAACCCAATTTCTATTTGATTCAATTTATATAAATCTGACTGGAACACGCTTACAGACGGGGAAAAGCTTGAGTTTGTATCTAGTGAAGGTTTTACTAAACTGGGAGCAACTTGGGAGGCGATATTTAAATGATAAAATGAAAAGATACTAGAAACCTGAGTCAGCACATCACTTAATTCCTCTAAACTGTAGATGTCGTAGCTTTGACGATTTTCAGCTTCTTTCATAAAAAAGGACAAATTATGTCTTAAACAATAAATGATAATAGGAGATGTTGAAAAATTTGCAATGACTCCTTCTGAAATATCGCTATGAGAGAAGATAATCATTGGTACAGAGAAATCTTTTGCTTCTTTAAGACTAGGTAGATTAACCATTCTTAAAGTATCACACTTTTTTAATATCTCTTGAGTGAAAGCCTTATCTAGCGTAGATAAACTTGAGTCAATAAAGTATTGAGCATTAGTTAATTTCATCTGGGGCAAATTGTCTTTGGGATTCTTTTACAATTGAAAAGCCATCTACATTATGTCCGTTTACCTTAATTCCCCAGTGTAAGTGTGGTCCAGACACTCTACCGGTCATCCCCGAAAGACCTATAATATCGCCCTTGTTCACAATACTTCCCTTGGTAGTAAGAATCTTAGACAAATGGGCGTAAATTGAGAAAATATTTAAACCATGATCAATAATAACAACATTTCCTGTATAGAATAAATCTCCTACATAGACGACTTTTCCTTTATTGGCCGCAGGGATCTTCACTCCTACTTTAGCTCGAAAGTCATTGCCTAAATGCTGAGACTTTTTCATATTATTAAAAATTCTCTGATTTCCATAATAACTGGTGATATAGCTATCTAGAGGAACGGTAAAGTCACTATCAAAGAAAAGATTGTCTGCAGAGTTTTCATAAATTTTTGCCGTTATTTTTCTTTCGGCCAAGACTCGCTTCAAATCTTTCTTACTCAGCACAACTCTTCTCTTATCAACCTTTAATTTTTCTTTTTTGTAAGGAAATTGCTTAACGTTTACATTTAAAACAACTTTATTCTCAAAGCGACACTCATGCTTTTTTGCTATAGAGAAGTAGCTTTCTGCATAATAAAAGAATCCTATCTGATCTCTGACGGAAAATGGGAAACTCTTTTTTAGTGGTTTTGTAGTACCCACTTCAGTACAGAAGACTTTATAAGTCCCATCTGGCTTAGAAACTGGGAACTCGATATACTTCACCTTTCCGTTATGAACTTCAACTTCGACTGGAAGGGTTTCTACTGACTTTGATGCGATCGCATGACCCTTTGTTTCTTTGGCCTCATTGATAGAGGATATTTGTGAACAGGCCGTTAATGTAATTAATAGAAAGATAAAAAACATTCTATGCATA
>JBFKKF010000352.1:0-3013 GCA_041631355.1 Bacteriovoracaceae bacterium
GACTCTTCACTTACTGGTGCACCTCGACTGACATTTTTAGATACGAATGGCGGTACAACTGAAGGACATATCTCCTTTGATGTATCAAATGGATACGGAATTAGCGGTGGAAATGTTGGGATTGGGACAACGGCTCCAGGGAAAGCTCTTGATGTTAATGGTGCGATAAGGTTCTCTGATGGCCATCTTATTACTAATAGTCCAAATGGAGCACTAGTTCTTAATGCTGGACCAAGTACGAGTACAGACGGTGGAATATACTTTCGATCTAATGATATTATAGGAGATGAGTCTAACTATACTGATCGGATGGTAATTACAAAGAATGGAAACGTTGGAATCGGAACCACGAACCCAGACGACGCCCTCGATGTTGTGGGTGATATAGATGCAACGGGATGTTTGCAAACAGATAATTCAACGGTTGTTGGTGGTACATGTACTTCGGATGAGAGATTGAAAATGAATATTAATCCTTTAGTAAGTACCTTGGAAAAAATATTAAAACTTCGTCCAGTGGAATACGTATGGCGTCCTGAGTTTGAAGATATTCACCGTCGAGAAGGTGGAGAGATTGGTTTAATTGCTCAAGAAGTGGAAGAGGTTTTTCCAGACATGGTAGTTGAAAAGGAAGATGGGTATAAGCGGGTCCGTTACGGTGTCTCCTTAACCTTAAGAGTTATTCAAGCGATCAAAGAGTTCTTTGGAATTTACGAAGAAGATAAAAAAGAAATGAAACGAGAAATAGCCTCTTTAAAAGAGGAAAATGCTCAGATCAAAGAAGAAAATAAGATGATAAAGTCTTATATCTGTTCTAAAGATCCCAAGGCTTCGTTCTGTCAAAAATAAATTCATGAAAATGTGCAATTTGCTCTGTGTCATACCAGGCATTACCTTTGCCGAGAGATTGTGCCCAGTGTATATTAAGGCATGGAAAAAATTCAGATATTTGGCGCTAAAGTTCATAATCTAAAAAATGTAAATGTTGAAATTCCACGTAATACAATGACGGTTATTACCGGGCCATCGGGAAGTGGAAAGTCTTCTCTTGCATTCGATACTTTATATGCTGAAGGACAGCGAAGATACATCGAATCTCTTTCTAGTTATGCTAGACAATTTTTGGGACAGATGGAGCCTCCTGAAGTTGAGAGTATAACAGGATTGAGTCCGGCCATTGCCATTGATCAAAAATCAACTTCTAAGAATCCAAGATCTACCGTCGGAACGATTACTGAAGTATATGACTACCTTAGGGTGTTATATGCCAGAGTGGGGGATGCCTATTGCCCAGAATCTGGAGAGTTATTGAAGGCCCAATCACCGGAACAAATTGTTAAGGCCTTACTTAAAAAACCAGCAAAAACAAAACTTCAAATACTTGCTCCAGTGATTAAAAATCAAAAAGGTGAGCATAGAGACCTGATTCAGAAGTATGTGGCCATGGGATTTACTAAGGCAAGGTATAATGGAGAAATGATTGTCTTAGAAGATGGTCTTAAACTAAGTAAAAATACACATAATAATTTTGATATTGTTATTGATCGAGTGGCCGTTAAAGAAGGTATAAAAGCAAGGCTTACTGAGTCCATAGAACATGCTTTGAAAATAGGCAATGGAAGTATCTTTGTCTTAGCTGATGAGAAAGAGGAGTTTTATAGTGAACATCTCTACTCACATAAAAGTGGCAAAAGTTATCCCGAACTAAACCCAAGACTTTTTTCCTTTAATTCTCCTTTAGGTGCCTGTGAAGCTTGTAATGGGCTTGGGGAGTCTAAAGTTTTTGATCGTAAAAAATATGTCTTAGATGATGCTATGAGCTTTTCTGATGGAGCAATTTTACCCTTAGGGAAGAAAGGATCATTTTATTACCAGATGGTTAAGTGCATTTTATCAGCAGAAAAAGTGAAAGAAGATACACCAATAAAAAAATGGCCCAAAAAAGTGTATCAAACAGTATTTGATGGAACAGAAAAAGAATATACCTATAAGTTTAAATCTGATAACTCCTCCTATACTTTTACCAAGGCTTTTGTTGGATTGGATGCTTGGCTAGATAAAAAATATGTTGAGAGTAGTTCCGAAAAAATACGTATGGAGTTAGAAAAATATATGGATATTAAGTTGTGTCCTAAATGTAGCGGACAACGCTTAAATGCCTATGCCAGAAATGTTATGGTAGGTGAGAAAGGCATCATGGATGTCTCTAAACTATCTATCGAGGATGCTTATGAATTTTTTAAGGCCGTTAAGTTTAGCGGTCAAAAGAAAATTATAGCTGATAAACTTTTAAAAGAAGTTAACTCTCGACTTGGTTTTCTCGTTGATGTTGGTTTGACCTACTTAACGCTTAATCGGGCCGCTAATACATTGTCTGGGGGAGAGTCTCAAAGAATTCGGCTGGCCACTCAAATAGGCTCTGCTTTATCTGGTGTCTTATACGTACTTGATGAGCCAAGTATAGGGCTTCATCAAAGAGATAATGATAAGCTCATCCAAACATTACATCATTTGCGTGATCTGGGAAATACAGTGATTGTCGTCGAGCATGATGAAGATACTATGTTAGCAAGCGATTACATTATCGATATCGGACCTGGAGCAGGTATTCATGGTGGAGAGATTGTAGCAACTGGGTCACCAGATAGAATTAAAAAAGAAGACTCTATCACTGGAAAATATCTTTCTCATAGAGAACATATTCCCGTACCAAAAATACGGCGAGAGCTAAAAAAGACCATTAAACTTAATAAAGTTTCAAAGAATAATCTAAAAGATTTAAGTGTTGAGATACCGCTTGAAGGAATGGTCTGTATCAGTGGAGTTTCCGGTTCTGGTAAGTCAACTTTGGTTCATCATGGTTTAGTACCGGGAGTAAAGAACTATTTAAGTAAAAAGTCTGAATACCCAGTGAACTATGGCTCTATCTCGGGTGTTAATCAAATTAAACAAATTATAGAAATAGACCAAAGTCCTATCGGTAAAACTCCAAAGTCAAACCCTGCAACATATA
>JBFKKF010000353.1:0-3013 GCA_041631355.1 Bacteriovoracaceae bacterium
CAGACTTATTCAAACGAACATATCTTAACACCTCTAGGCCTGAATGCTGGGTAATTTCCATATCTAAGACAATGGCGCGATATTTATTTTTATATAATTGAAGTTGGGCGTCCTTACCTTTAAAGACTTTATCAACGGTAAAATTATTCTGCTCTAGATGAGACTCTAACTCATTACACCACGAGATATCAGGAGCTGCAATGAGAACTGAAAAATTCATAATGTAGCCTCTGTTTAGATTACTATCTAGTTTATACTATTGATAGTATAACCAATATTTGATGGAAAATATTAATAAAAACTAAATTCCTTTATTTTTAGACACTTAATGCACTTAACAAAAATTTTACTCTGTGTATAATTATAGCCATGAGAACATTTGAAATTGATAGCTACCTCAAGTCCAAGTTGATTGAAACAGACTGCCTTGTTTTAGCAATACTTTGGCTTCAGATACCATTAGCGACTCTTATACTTGGGGACTCGATTTTCGGACTATGGGTTGCCTTGAGCATATCCTTTTTGGGGCTAGTATCCTTTAAATTCTGGAAAGGTCAATTTTATAACCAAATTGTTAATGCACTACTTCTATTAGGTTATACCTTTCTATACGCTATGTATGGGACCAATACTATTGTATCAAATAATCATATCTATTTCGTTCTGGGTATATTGCTACTTTATCGCAATTGGAAATTAATCTTCAGTATATCTGTGCTAGAACTTATTATAGAGGGACAATTATACTTCTGGATGAATAGTGAAATAAATGACGTCGGAATATTTCTATCGCAAGAACATGTGTACACAAGTGGGATGCTATTAGAAAATTCAGTCTACTTGATTCTATTTACTTTACTCTTTAGTTATTTGGCCTATCAAATGAATAAAGAGCATAAAAGATTTACCATTATTAATACTCATTTTAATCAACTATTAGAAAAGAAGACCAAAAAATTAATTAAGGCAAAAAAAAGAGCAGAAACCTATAGATATGCACTAGACTCGGTTGCCCTGGTTTCCATTATAGACGAAGATGGAAATATAATTCACTCCAATGAAAACTGGCGAGAATTAATAGGATTTGATAATAAGGATACAACTGGAAGTAAATGCAAGATATTAGAAAAGTGTATCAAGCACAAAGATAGCTCAGGTAAAATGTGTGAAACCTTGAGCAGTGGACAAATTTGGCAAGATATACAAAAAGAAAAAGACCATAATGGCGATACAGTTTGGTTTGATCTATATATTATCCCGCTTCAAACTAATATTGAGCTCAAAGATCGGGCGAGATATCTGATGTTGCAATTTGATGCTACAGAGCGGGTGCAATCTGAGAAAACTGTATCTAAGCAGCAGGAACAAATTATTTCTCAATCAAAACTATCCGCACTGGGAGAAATGGCAGGGGGAATTGCTCACGAAATCAACAACCCTTTGGCCATAATTAACCTTACACTTCGAAACTTAAGAAAAGTCATTGCTGAAGAATCTCCAGATAAGGCCCTTATTAATAGTGATCTGGATGATATAGAAGATACAGTAAACCGAATGAGTAAAATAATTCAAGGGCTTAAAAACCTATCAAGAGATCCATCATCCGAAGAATTTTGCTTCACACCCATAAGAGATATCATTAATGATGTTCTTTCTCTATGTAATGATCGCTTTCACAATAATGGGGTTTTTTTAACTATTAACGCAGACGAACAGTGTTTAAAGCAGGCAATTCCCGTACTAAGAGTTCAACTATCCCAGGTATTACTCAATTTACTTACCAATGCCTTTGATGAAATTAGAGACAAAGAGCAGCGCTGGATTGAAATCAAAGTTGAAGATAACGATAGGCATATTATCTTCAGAGTAACTGACTCAGGGCCCGGCATAAGTAAAGAGATTAGAGATAAAATATTTAACGCTTTCTATACCACTAAGCCGGCAAATAAGGGCACAGGACTTGGACTAAGTTTATCCAAGAGTATCATTAAAAAACATAATGGAGTCTTTTATTTAGATGAAAACTCCAAAGACACAAGCTTTGTCTTTGCTATCCCCAAGACGCGACATACAAACCTACAAGAGTACTTTGAGGATCATAAGAGTCAAAATGATCTTTAAATACAAAGAAAGCTAGCATGCTAACTGAGTATTGTAATAACAATGACTTAGATTAAATGTATGAAGTATCACTCACAGAATGCCAACTCTTTATACAGTCCAGATAAAAGCTTCAATCAACGTTGAACTAGCACTATAGCTTGTTAGAATAATACTATGAAAATCATAGGCTTATTTATGCTATTGTTGTCTCTAGGAGTATTGGCAAATACGGATTTTGAGAAAAATAAATCTCAAATTAATCAACTTGTCCTACAAAGGGAAAATATCATCGGTCTTGAATTCATTCTTGCAGGGCCCACTGATAGTAATACCGCCAGTAAATGGGGACATGCCATGCTAAGATTTATCGATACAGATGATAACTGGGCAAATGATTATGTCCTAAGCTTTGGAGCATATGTTACAGATAAACAGATGAGTAAGCTAAAGGGTGTATTCGGTGGATATGAAATTTTTCCCAAAACATCAAATTTAAATGATTTCTGGCAATTTTACACTAAAACTCAAGGAAGAAGTATTACCCGATACCCACTACTCCTTGAGAAAAAAAATATTTTGTACATTATCGATGAACTACAGAAATGGACCCATGATACCACCTACTTTGGAAATTATTATTTTACTGCAAAAAACTGCACCACAGTATTAGGAGATTTACTTATCAAGTCCGGAGTAACGACCTATAATGACTACAGTATAAGACCGTCTGACTTTCCAAAATGGTTGCAACAAAACCTTCTGGCGCCATATGAACCAATTGCTATTCTCAATACCACCTACACCACAAAAAAATTATTTAATCTGATAAATATTGAAACAAAGGACTTTATAACGGGTACAAACTGGCCTGGTAATTCCTTTGAAATTATAACTGAAAACTTTAGCGTTA
>JBFKKF010000354.1:0-2983 GCA_041631355.1 Bacteriovoracaceae bacterium
CTTAGTAGAAAAACCAAAGGTGAGCTTTGGTCCCACCCATGAAACACCTAGTGAGGTGCCCTTGAAGTTGGAGTGTTGATCGTGGAATTGCCCATATCTTAGATAAATACTATCAAACGATTTTAATTGCACTGCCCACATATGAAATGATTCTTTGGTTCTATTTGCCACATCCCCCGAACCCATATCGGCGATAACGTCAATGAATGGATTAACGGTATATTGAAATCCAATTGTATATTTGAAATATTCTGGTTTTGATTGCGCTGGATCAACAATAGTTGCTCCTACTGTTAGGCTTTCTGAATAGACCTTGGTCATACCAACTGTAAACATTCCATAGGTCTCGTTATAAAGTTCAGAGTTTTCCTCAGTATGATTATAAATAAAGCCCATTGCCATAGACGGTGAAACAGTACTGGCAAGGGAGGTCGAAAAGCGCTTACGTTTACCAAATAAATTATTTTGATATTGATAGCTAAGACCGCCCTTTAGTGGAGAAGATGTGTCAGTAATGGAAACGATCTCAGTTTTACCGGCGTTCGGATCTGTGGTTCTGTCTGTGTGTTCGTTTTCAATCTGGTCACTACCTTTATGATAATATAAGGTGGAGTCATTAAAAAATACAATTGAAGCGGGATTTAATAGTGAAACTTCAGTGATAAGAAGGCTTCCGACTCCTGCTCCAGCGGAAGACTGCATTCTGGTTGTCTCAGCAAATGGCATTGGACGTGAGAAGGCAGTTGTTGAGCATAAAAATAAAGTATTTATCAATATAAAGATTCTGTATTTCACACTCGAAATCCTTTTTTAATTAAAGTAGTATAATAATACTTGGAAAAATATAGAATAAAAAGAGAATGTATATGTTAAAGAATTTGTCCCTTGTCTTGTTATTTATCCCCTTTGTTGCCCAGGCCTATATCCCGAATGTTGAGTCTTTGCTGAGAAATGGAAGTAATGCAGAGATTAGTACCAACTCAGTAGTCGCAAATTTACTAATATATGAAATTGATCCTGTATCCAATCAAAAGGTACTAGCAAAAGATGGCATTATACAAGAGAGCTCAATAAAGTTCTTATTCTATAATAATGATGAGCGTCCTGAGTTAATACAGGTTGATTATGCTGATGAGTCTTTCAATAGTAAAAATTTAGTTGAAATGAAAAGAGTTAACTTTAACAACTTAGCAGCAATGAATGCAGAGTTCGTAGAGAAAAAGCTATTTTATTATTTATTGGATATGTTGGTAAATAACTCAGGTGACCGGATTATGGGGTTTTTAAAACAATACGAGTCGGCTCTAAAGACCAACGAAGAATTAATGGACGCTGAAAAACTTGATTTACTAAATAAGTATAAAAGATATCTCGAGCAGGTTTCAGAAGGGAATCAAGAAGAGGAAATGGAAAATCCTTTGAGACCTCAAGATGAAGAAAAGAGAAAAAAAATAATTGAGATCTATAAAAGAAATTTAATAAAACATGATCAAATCGTTCAACGCAAAAAACAAGAAGATATTTTTAGCTTTATTGTTAATGAGAATAATATCTATATGCAATTTAATGATAATCACGAGTTGAAAGAGATGAGATTAAAAGTTTTAGGTGGCGAGATCAAGGTCACCTTGGGGAGATATATTTTAATGAGTTCGGAGTTATTATTTCCTGAGTTTATTTGGATCACTGACCTTACGGGTAGAAAGTACGAGATAAAGATAAAAAGACTTGCGATGTTTCCTGATGAGATTTCTGCTCATAGAAGAAGAATTGAGCGATATCAAAATGCAGCCAAAGAGAATAATATCGGCACTACTATAATAAAGCCGGCATTCATTCTCTAGTAATTTCAGCGTGTTAAATTATACCCAAACAAAAAATTAAAGTTATTCACTCAAGTATCCGTTAAGTCGAATGAAGAGGATTTAAAGAGGAACTTGAAATGAGAAACTTAGTCATTTTTAATTTAATCATGCTTATCACTGCATCTACTTTTGCATCATCTAGAGGGGATTTGTTGGGTGCAAGTAAGAATAGCTCCTGGGGCAAGGTATTTTCCGAAACAAAATATGAAACCGAAGAACAGGATCCTGATCCAGTTAGTGATAACACCTCTGCATCTAACAGAGTCTGTACTTCGAAAGAACAAACCTCTATTCCTTATAAATCATTCCTGGCATTACTGGCAGACGGAAATATAAATATTCTTAGAGATGAACAAAGAGAGGAGCTAGAGCTTAAAAGCAATAAAATGATTGGAAATTGTAACTCTATGCTGGAATATAATTTTTATCAGCCGGCAAGTGGAAGACCATATATGTTTCAGGTTGGGATAAAAAGACCTTCGGGGTGTAGCGCAGAAAAATGTAAATATATAGCTCAGTTGGGTGAAGATGGTGCCGCAACGGGAGAAGTTAAAGAAATTGAGGTTGAACCAACCTATGACGGATTTGTGCAATGTCTTAGAGAGTCAGGAGTTTTAGAGGGAGATAAGTTTAATACTTCTAAAATTGCAGCTAGTGAATTTTCATTCAAGGCCAGCAATGTCAAAGATACAGATAAGTTTTGGTTTTACTCTAATGGCCCAGAAGGTCCATTACAGGGAGGAGTGTATTCAGGTAACTTAAAAGATGAAAAAAATTGTAAGTTTTATGAAGATATAAGTAAGGGTGGATATGTTATATATTCGAAAGAGGATGTTCGGATGAGTAAGATGGAAAGTCTTTATCAAGAAGTATGTGCCAAATCCAATTATAAAGATATTGAAAAGTATCTACCTGACTTTAAAGAGTTTGAATTCATGTACCAAAGTTTAATTCAAATAAGAAATGATAGAATTAAAAAGAACATTAAAGATCTACACGAGGAATTAAAGCGTAAGGATTACTCGGAACTAGATGCTAATAAATACAATAGAATTATTACAGACTTTTATGAGAAAGTAATAACGCCGAAAAGAAAGAAAATTGAACGATTAGTTTCC
>JBFKKF010000355.1:0-2971 GCA_041631355.1 Bacteriovoracaceae bacterium
ATGATCTCTTTAGAATCAATATCTTTTTCAAAATTACTGGTACCTGTTTTTAACACATCTAGATTTACTTTAGTTGGCGGCCTATAACTGCCACGAGAAAGAAGTATATTTTTCTTATAGAGTTCATCCTTAGCAAGTTTAATACTACCATCCGAGTCAAACATAATTGCATCCGTGTAGGATTTAACTATAAGCTGCAGGTTTAATAAGCGGTTATCAATATGATCAAAAGCAGGCCCAGAAGTATCAATCATATCTACCTCAATGCGATCACGACTCAAGGTAGACATAAGGTTATCGACAATTGACTCAATAGAGTCTCGATGATGAAAGCATGTATGAATCATATTCACACCAAATATCCCGAGGGCCTGTTGCTGTAATAAATTAGTTTGATCATGCATTCTAATATGTATCACTAGTTCACTGGGTGCAGCATCCACGTCGTGCATAAATCGCAAGGCCACCCAACCATGGGGGTCATTAGTACCATAAAAATTTCTTGCCACTACTGTATTTGCAAAAGCAAAAAACTTCTTATCCTTAAAGCTTTCACCTAATCTTTCAATCAGTAAGTCATATTCATACTGAACCATTTTTTCAACACGGTTTTGGCATACGTAGCGCCCACTTTTTTCCTTACCATAGATAGAATCAGAAAAAGTCATATCGTAAGCTGAGATAGATTTAGCTACGGTTCCAGAAGCCGCCCCGGCCTTGAAAAAAATTCCTGCGACTTCCTGGCCAGCGCCAATTTCAGCAAAAGTGCCATAAATAGTTTCATCGAGATTAATTTTGAGGGCCTTTTGGACCGCAGTTTCAGCAAAACTCATAGCTTCTCCGAAGTAGTAAATATTTGAAATATCGTTAATATTATACGACGAGAGCTAATTTAAGTAAATATTTGATGAAAATTGCGATGATAAGAAAAAACGATGTTATAATTAAGTGGAAAATCACCGATGAGACTTCCAGGAGGTCATTTATGGTAATTATCGCTGCTATCATTGGATTTTGTGGGCTTTTGGCCGGAGTATATACTTATAAAGTCCAAAACAGAAAAAAAACCGTAGTTCTAAAGCGTAACTAAAAAACTTAAACGCTTAGGTTTTTACTGGCCACTTCATATGTATCTGAAGAGAGTTTTTCAGTTGCAATAATTCTTTTTAACTCACCTTTTAACAATTCTTGTCGTTGAGGATCAAGTTTCTTTAGAAAATTTAGCGTTTTACACAGTCCCGCAGCTATCTGTGGGTTCATTGGATCAATTTCAAGCACTTTGTCTGCAATATAACGGTAACCGCTACCATCAAGATCATTTAGCCGCTCAAGATTATACTTGGCAAAACTTCCATAAAGGGCCCGTATATTATTAGGTATTGTTTTATCAAAGATAGGATCATTCTCTAAGCTAGTTAGCATATCAATATTGCAATCTAGGGCAGTTGCCTGGGCGGATAACCATTTTTGCATAACTAATGGCTCATTTCTCCATTTGTCGTAAAAAGCATTAAGAGCTTTGTCTCGATATGGATTATCGTAATTACATAATAAACGTAGACAAGCAAACTCCTGAGTCATGTTTTCAGCTTGTTTAAACTCATTATAAACATAGTCAAGACCAGTTGAAGTCTTTCCTTTTGCTAGTAGCGCTAAGGTTGCATTCTTAAGTGCTCGCTCGCCCATTGCTTCTTTAGACAAATCATCAGCTGAATACTTATTTAATAGCGAAGTTAAACTCAAAAAGTTATCTTGAAAATGATCACTTATAAGCTTTTTTAGAGATGAAAGTGCAACCGGTAAATATTCAAAGTCAAAAGATGCAGACTCATTCAATAACTCATAAGTTTTTGGAACAGACATACAAAGGGCCTTGAAAGAAGCATCAAGATCAATATTCTTAATTAACACCTCATAGCTCATTTTAAAAACTTCACTTAATTCCAAAGGTTTATTGTCTTGTAGTAATTCAATGAGACTTTGTACCTCTAAACGATAAATTTTTTGAACAGCATTAAATTGGTTAAATGGATCTAAATCATTTGCCATTAAGACAGCGAGTTGATCTTTATCTAATTTATAATTAATTTTAACTGGCGCAGAGAAATTAGTGTTAAATGAAGGTATAGGTCTACTTTCAACATGATCGATGACAAATTCTTGTTCTATTTGATTTAAAATAGCTCTACCATCATTATCGATAGTTAATTTCTCCCCTGAGTTACTATAAAGCGCGAAATAAAAAGGAAGATATAAGCAATTATAATTCGGGTTATTGGTTTTAACTTTTTGCTTAACTTTTATGGTGTACTGCTTTGAATCTTCATCATAATCTGTTTCAATATCCAACTCAGGTGTACCGTTTTGATCATACCATACTTTGAAATGATCAAAATCGTAGTCATTTGCATCGGCCATGGCCTGAACAAAATCCTCTGTCGTAACAGCTTGTCCATCATGACGAGTAAAATATAAATCCATGCCTTTACGAAACCCCTCCTCACCAAGAAGAGTATGTATCATTCTTATAACCTCAGCTCCCTTTTCATAAACAGTGGCAGTATAAAAGTTATTGATTTCAATATAAGACTTAGGTTTTATAGGGTGGCTTAAAGGTCCTGAGTCTTCATTAAATTGAAACGCCTTTAAACCTTGAACATCTTCTATTCTTTTTACAGGTCGAGAAAGCATGTCTGAAGAAAATTCTTGATCACGAAAAACAGTTAACCCTTCTTTCAATGTTAACTGAAACCAATCTCGACAAGTCACTCGATTACCAGTCCAATTATGAAAGTACTCATGACCAATTACACTTTCAATACCCTGAAAGTCTGAATCTGTTGCGGTCTTAGGATTGGCCAAAACATAACTAGAGTTAAATATATTTAGTCCTTTATTCTCCATGGCCCCCATATTAAAAGAGTCCACGGCGACAATCATATAAATATCAAGATCATATTCAAGTCCAAAC
>JBFKKF010000356.1:0-2969 GCA_041631355.1 Bacteriovoracaceae bacterium
GACGCGCTGCTCGAGCAGATCCGCGAGAGTGCGCCGCGGCAGGAACGTGGCGCCCTCCCAGATGCGGGGGTAGATCCGCCGGCCGTCCTCCCGGAAGACCGACAGATAGGGGGACTCGAGATTCAGGACGATCGTCTCCTCGCCGGCGCAGCGCTCGAGCTGGTGCCGGACCGGCTCGGTGAAGAGGATGTCCTGTTGCATCAAGAGAAAGGCCGAGGCGGTCTCGAGGAGCGAGGCGAGATGGCCGTCGAGCTCGCCCCAGAAGTCGTGAAAGACCAGGGGATTCCGGCTCTTCCTGCGGACGAAGGTCACCCCGTCGGGTCGCAGCTGAGGCCACTCCTAATGTGGAAATGGTTACCATTGCAGACTTAAGAGTTGATACTATACTAGAGGCCCGGGCCAATGGAGCAGTTAGAAACCTTAAGGATAGAAGACATGATCTGTACTCGGTAAAATGGCATAAATAATTTGTGGGTATCCCCCTTGATGGAGGGGATTAGGGCAGCTTTTGTCTGTTGAATTATTTTAATATTGTGCCATAATAATTTTATGAAAAACCACAGTAATTTAGTTTTTAGTCTTGAAGAATATCAGCGCAGATTGAATTTTCTACGTAAAGAGATGGCAACTTATGAAATTGATTTGGTGGCCATTACCGACCAAGAAATTCTTACTTATTTAACTGGTTATCAGACTACGGGCTACGATGCTTTTCAGGCACTTTTTATTCCTTTAGAAGGAGAGTGTTTTTCTCTAACTCGTGTATTGGAAGAGTCAAATTTTACCCAAAGAACTTGGGTTGAAGATACTAATACATACAAAGATACTGATAATCCATTGGATGTTGCCATTGAGCTCATTCGGGGGAAAGGTTTTGAACCGAAAAAACTTGGTATTGAACAGGATAGTTTTTTCTTACGACATGCTACTCTTGAGCGCTTTAGAGTGGAGTTTCCCCAGGCCCAATTAGTAAATGTGTCGCGATACTTAGATCCTTGTCGAAGAGTTAAGTCTAGTGAAGAAATAGAAATTATGAAAAAAGCAGCTGTTGCTACAGAAGCTTCTGTATTAGCAGGAATTGATGCAGCAGTGGTTGGAAATACAGAAAATGATATTGCTGCTGCTTGCAGTGAGGCCATGTTCAAGGCCGGTGGTCATTACCCATCAGTACAACCCTATATTGTAAGTGGGGAAAGAACCAATATTGGTCATGGAACTTGGGAAAATAGAGTTATTGGGCAAGGTGAGTGTGTTTTTATTGAACTTGCAGGCTGTTATTATCGTTATCATACGGCCATGATGCGAACATTGATTATGGGGAAAGCTCCAGTAGAAATGTTAGAAGCTGAAAAGATTGCATTGGAGGCATTACATACCTCAATGCAAGATATGAAGCCAGGTGTTCCCATTGCTGATATTGCCAAAACAAATAATAATATTATTAAAAAAGCTGAAAAATTTGGGGCCAATCAAACAGGTCGTTCTGGTTATGGAATTGGAATCTCCTTTGCACCAGCATGGGATGAGGGACATCTTATCAGTTTAAATCCTACAGACCCAAGAATTTTAGAAGAGAATATGACAATCCATCTTATCCCATTTTTCTTTATGCCAAAGATAAATATGATTATGGGGATTTCAGAAACTGTAAGAATAACTCCCGGCGGCGCCGAGAGTTTCTTTTCCAAGCCTCAAAGAAGCTTAATTATCAAAGATTAGATTTGTGCTAGTGCTTGTTCGAAGTCAGCTATAATATCTTCTATATTTTCAATACCAACTGAGTAACGAATTAGAGTTTCTGGTATTCCTAGGTGTGCTCTTTCTTCTTCTGAAAGCTCAACGTGAGAAGTTGTTCTCGGAGGACCAGCAAGAGATCCAACAGCACCAAGACTTGCGGCCATATGGACGAATTTAAGCTTAGGAAGAAACTTTTTAACCGTATCGTAATTACCTTTTAAATTAAAACTTAAAACTCCACCAAAACCAGTCATTTGCTCTTTTGCAATTTCATGACCAGGGTGTGACTCTAACCCTGGGTAGTAAACACTTTCAATTTTATCGTGCTCGTATAAATACTTAGCAAGTTTTAAAGCATTTTCATTATGTCTTTGAATTCTAAGCTCTAATGTTTTTAAACTTCTAACCATTAAATAAGAAGTTAGAGGATGGATTGTGGCCCCAGTAATTTCTCGATAATGAAAGATCTTATCAATAAGCTCTTTTGATCCACAGACAATTCCCGCTGTTGCGTCCGAATGTCCCCCTAAAAACTTTGTTGCACTGTGAAGTGAAAGGTCAGCTCCTAGATCTAGGGGTCTTTGATTAATAGGGGTGGAAAAGGTGTTATCAACCACGGTAATGGCACCCACAGCTTTAGCTGCTTTCACAATTCTTTTTATATCAATCATTTTAAGTGTAGGATTGGTTGGAGTTTCTAGATAAACCACTTGGCATCCCTTAGCAATTTCTTCCTCCATCTCTTCGTGGTTACCTGTCTCACAAAGACTTACGTTAACATTATTTCTAGGGAGAAAATCTAAGAATATTTTACTTGTCCCACCATATGAGTCCTTTATTGAAACTACACGATCTCCTGCCTTTAAAAGGGCAAAAAGTGTATTACTGATGGCGGCCATACCAGTAGAGAAACTAGTGGCGGCTTCAGCGTTTTCAATAATTTTCATTTTATCCTCAAAAAGCTCTGTGGTTGGATTAGTATTTCTAGAATAAATATGACCTTTTTTCTTTCCAAGTGCTACGTCATACCACTCATCTAAATCATCATATCCGTAGGCGACCGAGAGTACCACTGGCATTTGTGAGGCATGATCCTGAAAGCACTCTAATTCCCCAGACCAAATAGCTTTTGTTCCTGCTTTAACGTTTTCCCAATTTACATCTTTACTCATAATTTATCCTTTAAACTTTGTTCCAATTACGGCCAGGCAATCTCCGGGGGCAACCCAACC
>JBFKKF010000357.1:0-2960 GCA_041631355.1 Bacteriovoracaceae bacterium
GTTATAAGATCCACACAAACCTTTATCAGAGGAAATTACAAGTAAAGCAACTTTTCCACTATCGTTACCCTTTAGGTAGTCATGTGTATAATTTTCGGCCAATGCAGCTGCCGTTCTTACTGTTTTATCAAGTTCTGAAGAATAGGGCTTAAAACCCTGGATTCTATGTTGGGCCCTTGATAGTTTTGCAGCAGAGACTAGCTTCATGGCACTAGTGATTTTCAGGGTACTTTTGGTACTCCCAATTCTCACTTTTAATTCTTTTACGTTTGCCATAATTTAAATCTCTTTTAATTAGTAGTTAGTGCTCACATAGTTTGAAATAATTTCTGCTAATTTTTTCTCATTTTCAGCTGAGATTTGCTTATCATTTCTGATAGCGTCTCTAAGGTCTGAGTGCTTAGACTTAATATGGTCTAACAACCCTTTTTCAGCCTCAACGATACTAGCTCTATCAACTGGATCTAAGTAACCTTTTGTACCTGCATAAATTGAAATAACCTGATCCTCAACATCGTATGGAGAATATTGTGGTTGCTTAAGAAGCTCTACTAATCTTTCACCTCTTTCAAGTTGTTTCCTTGTTGCCTCGTCCAGATCAGAAGCAAATTGAGAGAATGCTTGTAATTCTCTATATTGAGCTAGGTCTAGTCTCAAAGTACCAGCTACTTTTTTCATTGCTTTAATTTGTGCTGAACCACCAACCCTTGAAACGGAAATACCTACGTTAACCGCTGGTCTAACACCAGAATTAAATAAGTCTGACTCAAGGAAGATCTGTCCATCAGTGATTGAAATAACGTTTGTTGGGATATATGCAGAAACGTCACCTTCTTGAGTTTCAATAATTGGAAGTGCTGTAAGTGATCCTGCCCCTTGATCATCACTCATTTTTGCAGCTCTCTCTAGCAATCTAGAGTGAACATAAAAAACATCCCCTGGGAATGCTTCACGTCCTGGTGGACGTCTAAGAAGAAGTGATAACTGTCTATAGGCTTGTGCTTGCTTTGTTAAGTCATCATAAACAATTACAGCATGCTTACCATTATCTCTATAGTACTCACCCATTGTACAACCAGAGTATGGAGCAATGTACTGAAGTGGAGCTGTTTGAGAAGCTGTCGCTGATACAATAATTGTATAATCAAGCGCCCCAGCTTCTTTTAGTTTTTGATAAACTTGTCTAACAGTCGATTGCTTTTGCCCAACCGCTACATAAATACAAACGACATCTTTACCTTTTTGGTTAATGATTGTGTCTATTGCCACTGCAGTCTTACCTGTTTTTCTATCACCAATAATTAATTCCCTCTGGCCTCGACCGATTGGAATCATAGAATCGATTGCTTTAATTCCCGTTTGAACTGGCTCGTGAACTGGCTTTCTTTTAATGATACCAGGAGCCTTGATTTCAATATTTCTATACTCTGAAGTCTTAATTTCACCTTGTCCGTCTAATGGCTCACCTATTGAGTTAACAACTCTTCCAAGCAGCGCATCCCCAACAGGAACCTGAACAATTGATTCAGTTCTTTTTACTGTAGAACCTTCTTTAATATCACTATGGTTACCTAGAACCGCAATACCTACGTTATTAGATTCTAGATTTAGAACCATTCCCTTTACACCGTTTTCAAACTCAACTAGCTCTCCAGCAAGCACGTTCTTTAATCCAAAAACTCGTGCAACACCATCACCTATAGTTAAAACTGTTCCAACTTCATTTACATTTAATTTTGTCTCAAAATTTGCAATTCTTTCTTTAATAATCCCTGTAATTTCTTCGGGTCTCATAGTTGTGCTCATTGGGCAAATCCTTCATTAAATTTGTTATTTAATATTTATATCTTTTCTATATTCCTAAAACCGATTCTTTAAAACTCTTTAACTGGTTATCAACTGTTGCATCTAATTGATAATCACCTACTGTAACTTTGTATCCTGCCGTGATGTTCTTATTCGCTTCGTACTTTAATACTGGCTTAATATCACCAAGCTCTTTTTTCAATGCACTAATCAACTTTTCTTTATCTTCATCACTAATGTTTTCTCCGGCTCCCTCTATAGTCCCCTTTAAAAATCCTTTCTTGAAATCATCCATAACGATAATTTCTTTATAGATTAGCGGTAGTAACCCAATTCTTTTCTCATTAATCAAATAATTTACCGCTGAAACAAGAATTTCTGAAAGGTTAATCTTCGTAGCAATAGCTTTAAAAACATCTATTTTTTCTTCGTTTGTAAACACATCTAAAAATAGAACATTTTCAAGTTCATTTGATGTGTTGATTACTTCGGTTAGACTTGTTAACTCTTTTGCTACATCTATTTTTGACTCAGCAGCAAGTTCAATAAATGTGTTAGCGTATACTTTTGCAATACTAGCGTCTTTCATTGTTAAAGCCCTTTCATAATATTATTAGAAGCCGAACTACTTAAGTTTTTATCTGATTTGATTTGACTTTTAGCTTGCGCAATTACTTGGTCTAATAGTGATGCATTTAGCTCTTGTAGTAACTCGCTTCTTTCTGCTTCAATTTTCTGGCCCGCATCTTCTTTCATTCTTTCAATCTTACTTTGAACTTCTGCTTGATACTCTTTTTCAAAATTACTTAGCATCTCTTCCACTTCTTTTTGCTTTTGTGCAATTTCCACTTCAGCAGACTCCATTTTTTTCTTTTGATTGGCCATCATCAGCTCTGCCTCTTTTGCTTCTGACTCAGCTCTTTTCATCATTTCATTAATCGTTGTAGATTTTTCTGAAAAGTACATCTTTGCTTTATCTTTCAACAGATAAATAATCGCCACTAATAAAATTGAAAAGTTTACTGCAGGTGCCACTAAATCACCTACTGATCCATGACCATCACCAGCTGCTAATGCAATCTCAGAAAATAATAAACTGATAATTAAAAACTTCATTATAAACCTTTAGTTATTCTTTCTACTAAGTTAGATGA
>JBFKKF010000358.1:0-2955 GCA_041631355.1 Bacteriovoracaceae bacterium
CTAGAAAATATTGAACGAGCAGCTTACGAATTGGCCATCGACTCACTTGCCGATGGTGTAAATTATATTGAAGTTAGATATGCTCCTCAGTTATTAGTGGATCACGACAAAAATTTAAGCTTTGAGTCAGTACTTATTGCCACTAATAAAGGTCTAGAGCGGGCGAAAAAAGAGTATAATAATTCTGACAAGGTATTAAAGCAAGGCCTTCCAGAGTTTGAATACGGTATCATCACCTGTGCTATGAGAATGTTTAATGAAAAATTTTCCCCTTACTATAACAACCTATTCACTGTAATGAATTACTCAACTCCAATGCATATTATCACCACTGGTGCGATGGAGATGGTCAGGGCCTCAGTGAAGTTGAGAGATAATAAAGGCATTCCAATTGTAGGTATTGATCTTGCCGGACAAGAGGAAGGATATCCTGCAGGTAAATTTAAAGATGTTTACGAGTATGCCCATAAAAACTTTATGCACAAGACTGTTCACGCAGGTGAGGCTTATGGAGCCGAAAGTATTTTTGAGGCCATTACGGAGTGTTATGCTGACAGAATTGGACACGGATATTCCTTGTTCATGCCTGAAAGAATTCAAGCTGACTCTATTAAAGACAAGACCAAGTATATTAACAATCTTTCATCCTTTATTGCTGACAAAAGAACTGTTATTGAGGTTTGTTTGACCTCTAACCTCCAAACTAATCCAGAGATAACTGATTTATCTCAACATAAATTTAAAGACATGCTCCAAAATCGTATGGCCACCACTATATGTACAGATAATCGACTTGTTTCTGACACGACTGTTTCAAAGGAATATCGGCTTGCTGTTGATCATTTTGATATTCCATTAAAAAGGCTAAAGGATATTGTTGCCTACGGCTTTAAGAAAAGTTTTTATCCAGGAAGCTATGTACAAAAACGTAATTATGCTAAAAGAAATATGCAATATTTTGATAAAATTGTAGAAAAACACCAATTAGTTTAGCCCTATGCAATCTGTTTTCGAGTTAACTGAAAATAAACTTCACCATCTCTTTTCACAGCTTGAAATTAAAGGAAGCCATAAATACTCAGGTGAGATTTTAAGTGGAATCTTTCGCTATCCCAATAGAGACTTTACATTCAAACCTCATATCTCTAAAAGATTAATTCAATACATAAAGAATAATTACGATTTTAGTCTACCTATTGTCTCTAAGCACTTTAGATCGACAGATGGTACCCAAAAATTTGTATTCAAATTCAATGATGAACAAGAAGTTGAAACCGTTCTTATGGAATACTATCAAAACTATACTCTATGTGTGTCCAGTCAGGTTGGATGTGCGATGAAATGTAGTTTTTGTTACACAGGTACTCAAGGACTGAAACGAAATCTAAATGGGTATGAAATTGTCATGCAATACATGGCGGTGAAAGAATTAATTACCACAACAAAACCAATCACAAATATTGTATTTATGGGCCAAGGGGAACCCTTACATAATTTTGACAATATTAAACAGGCCGTTGACGTCTTAACAGATAAAAAAGGAATTTCAATTTCTCCGACAAATATTACTGTTTCAACAAGTGGTTTCATTCCTGGACTTAAACGCTTTCAGGAACTAGGTGGCGTTAATCTTGCGCTCTCACTTCATAGTAGCAATCCTAAAGTTAGGTCGGATCTCATACCATTAAATAATAAATACCCACTGGAAGATGTGTTAAAAGAAATTGGGAATATCTCCTTAAGAAAAAACCAATTTATAGAATTTGAATACCTATTAATTAAAGATCTAAACATGAGTACAGAAGCTGCTATGGAACTATCAGAATTAATCAAGGATAAGAGGGCCATCGTAAATCTCATCCCCTTTAATGCATTTCCAGGCTCAAAGTATCAAGCTCCAGGGGGAGACGAAATCACAAAATTTGCTAACATATTGAAATCTTGTGGGATTCGCACAATGATACGCAGAACACGCGGTGAAGATATCCTTGCCGCCTGCGGACAATTGAAATCATAAAATAATTACACTTTGCATTAACTGCTTTGCGTTAACCCCTTTCTTGTGATACTCAAGCGTGCAATTTAAGTACGCATTATAAACAAGGGGAACATAATGAAGCGATCTTTTCTGGGCCTTATGTCTATGGCCATCAGTCTATCCAGTTTTGCTGCACCGTACACGCCAATGGCAGACTATCAAATGTCAAACCACGGTAGCAGTGACATCAATGGTTTTTGGAACTCAATGAGAACAAATGTGCGAGGTAAGGACTGCTATAGAAGGGCACATATTTGGAGCTATGATCTCTATAGGTACTACGGGGTAAGATCCTCAAAGGTGTTTATCCACTATACTAATAAGTTTAATGATGAGCTGGATTTTCTAGGCAAAGAGCGATTTGGTTGGCTTGCAAGAAGAAGCTACAAAGTGAAAGGGAATCTGGGAAAAAGATACAAAAATTTAGTAAAAGGTAATAAAACATGGGACTATCATGTTGCACCCGTTGTCCTCTCTAATGGGACACCAATAGTCCTAGATAGATACCTAGACCTGCCTTACAATGCAAACTATCCGTATACTGAAAATCAAGCTTGGCAATTAAGTGCAAGACCGGCCACAGTTGATGAGTGGGTAGAAGCTTTAACTGTTAGAGGTGAGCTCTTATGGAAAGTTCGAAGAGCTGAAATCCTAGACCAAAAGCGAGATCTTGATAAGGATATGAGAAAAATCGAAAAAAGAATGAGAGAAACTTCATCCAAGTCAAGAATTGAAAGATATCAAAGAAAGTTATTAGACATAACCCAAGAGTATGCAAAGCTGCAAGATAAGATGGAATATCTCGAAATGGATAAGGGTGACTCTATTGATATTAAGTGTAAGCAGGTAAGCTCTATCGCAGAAGTGGATTTAAACCATAAAAGTGCTTGGTGTTTTTATTCCTTTGCTCCAATGTA
>JBFKKF010000359.1:0-2953 GCA_041631355.1 Bacteriovoracaceae bacterium
AATAGAAAACTTAGAAGAATTACTAACAGCAATTGTACAATTTGAGGACATTGATGAAAGTCCAACAATTGTCGGTTTTTTAGAAACTATAACCCTAGACTCTGAAATGGAATCAGACGATGGTCCTAGAGAAGAGGTATCCTTGATGACGATACATGGATCGAAAGGCTTAGAATATAGCTATGTTTTTGTCGTAGGAGTAGAGGAAACAATTTTTCCATCATTTCAGAGTATGGATGACGGTGAGCAGGGCATGGAGGAGGAGCGTCGATTATTTTATGTAGCGATGACTAGGGCCATGAAAAAACTTTTTATCACATTTGCTCAAGGTAGAATGCTATGGGGGCAGGTCCGTTTTAATCCACCTTCAAGGTTTTTAGACGAAATCCCTGAGGAATATTATGAATGGTTTAGTGTAAGTAAAGGTGGTCATTCTGCTCAGAAAACCGGCCCTTCTCGGAAAAATAATTCTGACTTTGATTTTTCGGATGAGTACTCTCAGGATTCAAACTATAATGAGTACGAATCGACTAACTTTATTCAAAGAACCTCAGAAAGACCTAAGTCAAAGTTTCCGCAAGGGAGCTGTGTGAACCATAAACTTTATGGGGAAGGAACAATCATTGAAACTGATGGCATTGGAGATGACGAAAAAGTTGTAATTAAGTTTAGAGATGGAGCGAGAAAGAAATTTTTGGTAAGATTTGCTCCTCTGGAATTAATAAATGAATAATAGAAGAATAGTATATATTTTAAGTAGTATTGCAGTATTACTAAGTGTCTTGCTCGGTGGGTTTCTCATAATCTCAAAGAATATAGATACTAATTCAATATCTATGAATATTAAGAAATCCATTCAAACGGCAATTCCTGGTGCACAAGTTGAGATAGGTGAAGTCCAATCAAGTGTAAGTACTCTGATCAGGCTAAAAGTTGACTTTCTGAAAATCTCTCAGAAAGGTAGTAGGAATTTATTGGCGGATTTAGGGCAAATTGAAATTAAAATTCCCATAATGGCGTTGTTTGCGAGAGGAATGAGTATTGATATTGTTTCTTCAAAAATGGAAGTGTTTTTTTCTAACATATCAGGAAACCTTAATTGGGCTGATGCTATTGCTTATACTGATAAGCCCAAGAGTACAAAATCTAGGAAAATTGTGTTTTTTCTACCTAAATTTGTTCAAGAGAGCAAAGTGAACCTTAGATCGAAGGAGGTAAATGTTTTTTATCGTCGAGCCGACGGAGATCAATTTAAGTTTCTTGTACCCAAGTTTGTCATTAAAAATTTAAATCTAAACAAGTCATCTGCCTTTGAACTAGTAGCAGATATTGCAAGGAAAGATGTAGATGAAGCTGAAACTAATCTAAAAATCCAATTTGTGGGAGAATTTCTCTTGAGAGATCTTTTAGAAGAGCATGACCTGAAAGTAAACTCTTCATTTCGATTAATAAGTTTGAAAAAAAATAATGAAGTAGTGACTTTACCAGCGACCAAGGGAACACTAAACTTAAAACCTAATGAATCTGGCCAGATGAACGGACAGGTGAAGTTCAGTATTGGTTCTCTTTTGGATTCAAGTTTTACTTTTAGTAACCCTGTTGAGGGAAGTCATGTTTACATTGAAAATTTAAAAGCAATATTTTTGTTAGATGAAATCATGAACCAGTTGTCAATTTCTCACTCCAAGAATCTCTTATCAACAAACGGTTCTAAATTATTTGTATCGGGACGTTCAAAATTTAATTTGAGTAATTCGGAGTTTACTCCGGAATTAGAGTTTAAGACCTCCAAAAAAGTTGGTCTTGCGCTACTTGAGGCTCATGAAGCAGGCGTTGAGGTGCAAGGAAGCTTAATCGAGGAAAGTTTAGATTTGTCTGCCCAAGGAGATTTTGCAGGTGGGAAAATTAATATACATGCAAGTGCGAAAAATTATTTTTCAAAAACGACTTCAAGTACCCCCCTAAAAGTTTCTATTGACTTGAGTAAGAATGCTTTTACGCCCAATTCATTTCAATCTAAAGTATGGCCGTCACTATCTTCTAATAATGCCTTTGATCGCATAACGGATCTTGACATGATAGTACGAGGAAAGAGTATATTAGTTGATGGGATTAAAACTAATACTATAGGAAAGTTCAGTCTAAATAAGAACTTCTTCCATATCAAGGGTTTTGAGTTAACCCAGAACAACTCAAATTTAAGCTTTAGAGGAGAACTCTCGCTTCTTTCTCCTTTTAGGAAATGGTCGAAGCTACATTTAATTAGTGAAAACTTTAAAATCCAAAATATTAAGTCATTTATACCTAAAAAGTATTCAGGAGCCGAAGGTAATTTTAATTTAGATATTTCAGGCTCCTATGGGGTTGATGATAAAAAACAAACTGATCTGCGTTTTACGATCAAGGCAAACCAAGGAAAACTAAGCTGGCTAAGTTTGAATAATAACTTGCTTAAGAATTTTAATCTCATTTCTTCAAATCTATCCGATACAACTAAAAATGGAGAGTTTCAGGACTTAGTGCTTAAGGGAGGTATTTTGGGGGATAAAATTAAAATCACAAACCTTCTAGTTGAGGGAAAAAATAAGGGCTATCTTATCTCTGCAGATGGTACTATTTTCGACGATAGTTCTAAGCTTTCAAAAGTTAATGGTAGACTCACAATTGGTAAATATAAAAAATTAATGAAAAAAATTACTGGCAAGCACTATTTGCCTTTTCAACTAACAGGAAAGGGAAAATCCTTAGAGCTAGACCAAGATTATATGCAGAGGATATTAGTCCTTCCTAATTTATCAAATTAACTCCGGAAATGTTATGCAAGATTACTTACCCATTAAATTTCAAAATGATGTATTAGTATTATTAGATCAAAGACAACTCCCTCAAAAAGAGATCTTTTTAGAGTATAACTCTATTGAAGGTGTCCACAGTGCCATCAAAGATATGGTTG
>JBFKKF010000360.1:0-2952 GCA_041631355.1 Bacteriovoracaceae bacterium
ACTCTTATTGTTAAGTTTCTTGAAATCATCAAAGGAGTGAAACTTATTTGAGTCCAAGAAATTGAGTTGGTGAAAAAAGTTTTCTTCCCCTTGTACCTCAGGAGTTGCACTTAATAATAAGCTTGATTTACTATTATTATTTATATGTTTTAGAGCATCACTTAATACAGATTGTTTCTGAAATCTAATTTGATGGGATTCATCAATGATGAGCATATCCCAATGTTTTTTTAAAATTCGATCCATTATCTGGGGTGTTTGATCTAGTGTCTTGGTACTTATAATAATAAAATCTGATTCTAAAAACTCTGTGGCCGACCCACTTAGAGAAGCCAAACTAAATCTTAGATTAAACTTTTTGTAGAGCTCTACAAACCACTGATTGGTAAGACTTTCTGGCACAACGATCAGGGCACTTGCTACCATTTCTCTTTGAATAAGCCCATGTAGAACTAAGCAGGCTTCTATCGTTTTTCCTAAACCGACCTCATCACATAACATGGCCTTGGGTGGTGACATATTAAGTACTTCGTTTACCACGTACATTTGGTGGGGGATTAACCTTATTTTTGGGCCTAAGAGACCTTTATGCTTAAAACCTTCGTAATGTCTTTTTTCGAGGTAAGTTTGATACCGCAGATTAAAAAATTTATTTGAGTCAAAGTTTTGAACTAAGATTCGGTCTTGTGGGCCGTGGAGATCAATTTTAGATTGAAGATTCATCTCCGGAACGATGTCATTGTTAACCTTATAAAAGATTACTCCGTTTAATTCTTCTCTATCGTCAACGATTAACTCTTCACCTGCCTCAGTTATCAAAGTTTCTCCTATATCAATCTTATATCGTTTAAGAGGGGAGCTTTGTTTATTATACGTTCTTATCTCTCCACATAGTGGATAGAGTACACTTATATATTTCTGTTCAATATTTTGAATGAGACCTAAACCTAGCTCTGGTTCACCTTCTGAGTACCATCTTTGACCAACTGCAAACATTAATTATCCTTAAATTTTTTACTTAAATATACACTATGTAGGATTTTCAGTCATCCATAACACTGATTTTTAGCAACTAGACTAAAGTTTTTTGTCGTTTTATAATATGAATTACTAGAAATTGACTATTCTTGAGGACTATTAAGTGAAAAAAGATCTATCTCATCTTAACTCAGAACAATACCGTGTAACTCAGGAAAATGGAACTGAGTGGCCATTTAATAATGAATTTTGGGATTTCTTCGAAGAAGGTATTTATGTGGATATCGTCTCGGGTGAGCCCTTATTTAGCTCTCTACACAAATTTCAATCCAGTTGTGGATGGCCATCATTTTTTCAGTCCCTGGAACCGAACAATATTATACGAGTTATAGATCGTTCCCTGCCAATACCTCGAATAGAAGTAAGAAGTAAATCCGCTGACTCTCATCTAGGACATGTATTTACTGATGGCCCAATGCCTACAGGAGTTCGTTATTGTATTAACTCTGCAGCCTTGAAGTTTATCCCTAGAGAAAAACTGTCAGAATTTAATTTAGAGGAGTATGAAAAACATTTTAATCCCAGTAAAAACCAAAATACTGACGTGCGAGAAGAATTTGCGACTTTTGGTGCTGGTTGTTTTTGGGGAGTAGAAGCCATTCTGTCTAAGATAGATGGTGTTCTTCATACAGAGTCAGGTTATGCTGGTGGGGCAAAAGAAAACCCTAGCTATCAGGATGTTTGTACTGGCACAACTGGACATGCTGAAGTTGTCCATCTTAAATTTGATGCCAATACAATTAGTTATAAAGAATTATTAGATTATTTTTTTCGCTTACACGACCCCACCACTTTAAATAGACAAGGCCATGATATTGGCACTCAATACCGTTCAGTTATTTTTACCCATAGTGATGAACAAAGGGAACAAGCACAAACCTTTATTTCAGATTTAGAAACTCAAGAAAGATTTGAAGGGCCTATCGTAACAGAGGTAAGTAAGTTTTCAAATTTTTATACAGCAGAAGAGTATCATCAAAAATACTATGAGAAAAAATACCAAGGTGGTCATGGTCCTATTTGTCATTTTCTGAGAGGCGTATAATGAAAATAGTTTTTTTAGATGCTAGTACTCTTGGTGATGATATAGATTACTCGTCGCTTGAATCACTTGGTGACTTAACACTCTATACTAGCACAAATTCCGATGAGATCGTTGAAAGAGCAAAACAAGCGGAAGTTCTAATTGTTAATAAAGTTAAACTAGATAAAGCAGTCATTGACCAACTACCTCAGCTCAAACTGATTTGCGAAGCAGCAACCGGGGTGGATAATATTGATGTCGAATATGCTAAATCTAAAAGTATTAAAGTTAAGAATGTTAAGGGCTATTCCACTAACTCAGTGGCCCAGCATACTTTTGCCATGGCCATGTACTTTTTAAATGACTTAGAAGTTTACCGCAAATTTAGCGCAAGTGGAGAGTGGACGCGACAAGATAATTTTAGTTTTTTTAGACCCTATCAAAATATAGAAACTCTTAGATGGGGAATTATTGGTTTGGGAGACATTGGAAATCGAGTTGCTGGGCTTGCAACAAGTTTTGGGGCCAAGGTTTACTACTACTCTACCAGTGGGTTAAATAATTCTAAAGCTTACGAGCAGCTAAGTCTTGATAAGCTTTTAAAGAATTCTGACATTATTAGTATTCATGCGCCTTTAAATGATAAAACGAAAAATTTGATTGGAGTTGAAGAATTACTCAAATTAAAGAGAAATACGATTTTGATAAATGTAGGCAGAGGAGGGATTATTAATGAAGTTGAGCTGGCGGCCTTTCTTCAAAAAGATGAGTTCAATATTAGAGTGGGTCTTGATGTTTTAGAGCAAGAACCAATGAAGCCAGATCATCCATTATTAGATCTTAAAGATTCGTCTAAGCTTTTGATTACACCCCATATGGCCTGGGCGTCG
>JBFKKF010000361.1:0-2943 GCA_041631355.1 Bacteriovoracaceae bacterium
CCATAAATTCATTTAAGATATTCATGGACACAGTCATTTTATCTTCTTCTTTATTAGCAGACTTCGCTGTTTCTGCAGGGGCGGCAGCTTGAGCTTTAGGAACTTCTTGATTAAGTTGGAGCTCATCATCGGATTGAGTTGGAGCTACACTCGCAGAGGCACCAGCAATAGCTGTGCTATCATATTTTGCTACTCTATCTTCCCATTTAAGGTTTTTATCTGAGCCTTGCTCATTTACTTCGGTGAAAAATTGCTTCAAATCATCAAGCCCACTCAAAAGAACATTAATACTCTCTGTGTTCACTGGTATTTTATCCGTTCTTAACTCACCAATAAAGTCTTCATACTTATGTGTATATTCACCCAGTTGAGTTAGACCTACACATGATGCCGTTCCCTTAATGGTGTGAAGAAGACGAAAATACACTGCTAATGGATGATTCTTGTCATCAGCTTCTTCAAGTTCTAAAATTAGCCCCTCAATCTCATCTAGCATTGGAGAGGACTCTTCCAAGAACCCCTCTACCATCTCTCTTTCTTCATTTAATAGTTCAATTCGATCATGAGCATATTTTTCAATCTGCTCCCCTAGAACTTCTTTTGTTACCGGTTTTTCTAAAAAGGCAGAAATCCCTAGCCCCATTGCTTCCTGAGACATCTCTTCCGTCCAATAACCAGTGAAAATAACAAAAGGGATATCACTTAAAAACCTCTCATCCAACTTCTTTTTAAACTCAAAACCATTAACATGATCCATTCTTAAGTCTGAAAGAATCATTGCAATTTTAAATGAATTCTCTTCAATATAAGAAATGGCGTCATCAACCTTGGAAAAGCTTTTGACATGATGGCCTAAGGTCTTTATGCAATCCTCTGTGGTTCCTAATACGTCTAGATCATCATCAACACAAATAATTTCATAGTTTTTGTTGGACATGTTTTTTCCCTAACGAAGTATTAATTAATAATTCTCACCTAATTCAATAGAATCTACACCTTCGTATCGGTCTTTAAATAAATAATTTAAGGGATTTAATCCAAAGATTTAGGCCATAGGGTTATAAAATGAATTCTATTTAAAAAAACAGGTAAATAAGATGCTAAGATAGCGGTTTTCTGAAAACCATCGCCGAGCTAAGAGTGTTTTGCTCAAGGTTAACATCCGTTTTAATCAAACTCTCTCCGGCTCCCATCACAAGATAACCACCTGGTTGTAGTGAATGCACTAAGTTTTTAAGAATCTCATTTTTATTTTCAGCATTTTGATAAATAAGAACATTTCGACAAAAAATAATATCATACTTATTGACTGGGTAATTTGCGGAAAATAAATTAAATTCTGAATAATGAACTTGATGAAGTATATTGGATTTAACTTTCCAACTACTATCTGGAGTACTTTCAAAATATTTAACTAATAGCTGAACAGGCAGTCCCCTTTGAACTTCAAGTCCTGTATATATTCCTGATCTGGCCTTATCCAAAACTTTAGAAGATATATCAGTTGCATCAACTCTCACATTAAATTTTTTATCTGGAAACTTTTCTTCGATTCCCATCACAATTGATAATGCCTCCTGACCTGTCGATGAGGCACAAGACCAAATATTGATTAACGTACTCTTTTTTCGCTCGCGAATTTCAGGAATCATATCATTAACCAGAGCATCAAAAGGTTTTATATCTCTAAAAAAATAAGTTTCATTATTAGTTGAAATATCAATTAAGAAATTAAGCATTTCTGGTGAATTCGTAGACCTGAATTTTTCATATAGCTGATCACTAGTGCTACACTCATATTGTTTGAGAAGAGTGTTAATTCGACTATCAAGGCGATAATAATCCTTTTCAGGGTAACTGATGCCTGTTCGATTAAAAATAATATCTGCAAAGTACTTATATACTTCTGGTTTAGTCACCTTTACCTACCGTTGCTTCAATTTTTGATATAAGAATATCCTGAGTAAAAGGCTTCATAATGTATTCTTTTGCTCCATGCTCAAGGGCCTTCATGATCTTATCAGGCTTATTTTCTGTGGTCATCATAATCACAGGAGTTGTTGTTAATTTATTTTCGTTATTATATTGAAGAAACTCTAATCCATCCATATTAGGCATATTCCAATCTAATAAGATCGCTGAAAAATCATTTTGCTGTTTCAAAATATCCACAGCATCTTGTCCATCGACTGCCCTAACAACATCATGACCAGCTTCTTTTAGCATTTCAGATACTGCCATAGAGATTGCGTTTGAGTCATCAACTAATAAAATCTTCATTTGTTCTTACCTTATAGCTATTTTGTTAATTATTTGAACAATATCATCAGGAGGTAATACTTCGTCATAAGCATTTGTCGTATGTACCGCCTTAGGCATGCCCCAGACTACAGAACTTGCTTCATCTTGAATTAAAACAAGCCCTTCTTTTGCTTTAACCTTTACACAACCATTAGCACCGTCATTTCCCATTCCTGTGAAAATCACCGAAGCGATCTTTCCATCGAAATGCTCACAGACTGAATCTAGCATAACATCAACTGCAGGACGCACATAACAAACCTTATCTGATTGATCCAAAGCAATTTTATATGCGTTATTAGCTTTTACTAGCCTCATATGATAATCTCCTGGGGCCAAATAACAGACTCCTGGTTCTAAAACTTCACCAGCAACAGCTTCTTTGACATGCATAGGAGAAACAAGATCTAACATATTGGCCAATTGAGTTGTAAAAACGGGAGGCATATGTTGTACTAAAAGCACAGGGATATTAAGCTTTCGCATATTTTTAAAAACATTTTTCAAGACATCTGGACCTCCAGTAGAAGATCCTATACAGAGTAAATCAGCTTTAAAATTGCGAGATAGTGATGATTTATGCTCTATACCGCGAACAGTCGCTTTGGGTTGTACCCCACCAACTAAGGCCTTAAACCGGGG
>JBFKKF010000362.1:0-2937 GCA_041631355.1 Bacteriovoracaceae bacterium
AAGTTAAGGACAACAGCAATAAGAGAGAGAGCATTAGGTAAAAATACTTTATCATTACCTTGTAAAAACTCTTTTATGGCCTGAAAAAGTAGTGCGGGAGGGAAAGACCAAGCAACAATTTCAATATACTCTTGAATAAGGGGAACCAAATTTTCCTCCAATCCAAAAGCTCCTATAAATTGGTTAAATACCAATGCCAGTACCGTTAAGGCACCTCCGACTAAAAGAGAATAAATTGAAAGTGAAAGTAGCGAGCCACTAGAATCTTCTTCTTTTCCCTTCATGATGGCCAAAGCAGGACTGATCCCCATCATAAGTCCAATACCAAACAAGAAGATTGGATTGATAAAGCCTGTCGCTATCCCGATACTCGCCACGGCCACCGTAGAGTACTGGCCCGCAATATAGACATCACCAGCAAATATAAGCATCTGGCCCAATTGACCAAGCATAATTGGTAGTGAAAAAATAACTAAATCGTGAATATAGCGTTTGAGTTTCATACAATCACATGTCTATACAACACGAGTAATTATACTACGATCGAGTTCTTTAATTTTTGCAGCGAGGTTTTCAACATGGTCCGCATGAACATCAATGACAAGGTAGCCAACTTTTTCGTCAGTTGCTAAGTATTGACCATCAATATTAACCCCCTCAGAAGAGATAATACTGTTAATTTCCCCAAGTACACCAGGTTTATTCTGGTGTAAATTAGCAAGTCTTCTAGAGCCTTCCCTATGAGTAACGTCAATATTTGGAATATTAACCGATCCAGAGCTGGACCCTACCTTTAAAAATTTAATAATACTCTCTGATACTTCCCCTCCAATAGCAATCTGGGCTTCCTCGGTGGAGCCACCAATATGAGGAGTTAGAATAACGTTATTAATTTTTTGTAACGGGGATTCAAATTTATCGGCATTAGAGGCAGGCTCTTTCGGAAATACATCAATGGCACAACCTTTAATATGTTCTGACTTAAGGGCTTCAACAAGATCTTCAATCACAACCACAGTCCCCCTACTCGCATTTATTAAGTAGCTTCCTTTTTTCATTTGTTGCAATTCTTTTTTACCGATGAGATTTTTTGTTTCCGCCGTTTCAGGAACATGGAGGGTAACAAAATCACTTTCATCCAATAATTGCTCTAAACTATCAACAGCTGTGGCATTTCCTAGAGGAAGCTTTTTCGTTATATCATAAAATGAAACATCCATTCCAAATGCTTCTGCTAAAATGCTTACCTGACTTCCAATATGGCCATACCCCACAATACCAAGCTTTTTGCCTCTTATTTCATTTGATCCCACTGCCGACTTTAGCCATTTACCTTCATGTGCCATGGAGTTTCTGTCACCTAATTGTCTCGATAAGGCCACCATTTCGGCCAAAACGAGCTCTGCGACTGAACGAGTATTAGAGTGAGGGGCATTAAAGACTGCAATTCCACATTCCTTTGCGGCTTCAAGGTCCACTTGATTAGTTCCAATACAGAAGCAGCCCGCAACTAATAAATGCTTATTAGCTTCTAGTACTTCCCGAGTAAGCTTGGTTTTTGAACGAAGACCAACTCCTTGATACTTAGGAAGTAGTTCCATTAACTCATCCGCAGCAGGAGCATAACTTAGTAAATCAACCTCAAATCCCTCTTTTTCTAGATTTTTCTTGGCCAAAGGGTGTATATTTTCCAAGAGTAAGATCTTCATATTTTATCCTTTATAACAGTCTGGTAATGTCATTTTCGTGTACAAGTATGTGATTTAGAAAAGAAAACCTTGGTTTAACCACTTAAAATTACGTGGATTCCTAGGCGCCCATATTGCAACTACACACTCACTAGAATAATACCAAGGAGAAGAGCGATAGTGAACTCATACTTCCAAAATTTTCTCACTCAAAATACAGTATTTGTCTTGATATTGCTTACTAACCTATTGTCTACGCCTATCTGTGCCCATAGCGAAGAGTTTAGGAATACTGTGAGCACAAATCAAAAGGGTGAGCTGGAGAAAGTTCAGTCAAGATTCATACAATTTTTTAATCAATCCGATGCTGGTGAAGAAAGAGATTTTCTGGCCCTTTTAAATGCTTACACCTTGAATTTGAGTAAAAGATACGCCCTTCACAGTAAGAAAAATCAAAATAATGAATTAGCATTTATTAAAAATGAGCTCATTCGCATTAAATTATTTGAAGAATCGATTAAAAGGGATGCACCCAATAAATTTACTAATTTTAAAGCACAAATTTTAAGAGCTAATCGTATCTACCTAGAAGGGTTAAACAATTCCGAAGAAAAGTCGAACGATGACTTGGTTACTGAGATTGTCTTTAGGTTGTTTTCACCTTGTCAGCAAGAACTTAAAAGCTCTCCTTATTGCTACACACTAGGTGTTATTATTCACAAAATGGGAAAAAAGTTTCTTAACCCTTATAAGTTCCAACGTACCCGCAAGGACTTCATTCGCTACTTAACACTTTCAGGGATTAGGCTTCCAACGGCCATCAAGAATATTGATTGGTACCTTGTCCCATCTGCACATAATAAAAAATACTTTCGCCGCTGCCATTCACCAGCGGAAATCGAACAGCTTATTCCTCCCCAGATGTATTGGCCCAGAAGTATTGTCCTAATATCAATACTTGAAAATATTGCACAAGATATAAAAGTTCAAAAAGAAATGAACCTTATCTCACAGCATATCATGCCCATTCATGGTATTCATAGCTGGTGGCGAAGTAAGTGCTATCATAGCTATATTAGTAATGGAAATAAAAATAGTGATCATATCTATGGTGCAGCTTTTGACCTCAGTTTTACTAATAAAGAATCCTTTAAGTATCATCGAGATTTTATAGAGAAGTTTATTTGGCAAGATGATCTCTTTGATATTCGATACCCCCTTGAGCAGGCCCAGTTATCTTTTTCTATAG
>JBFKKF010000363.1:0-2929 GCA_041631355.1 Bacteriovoracaceae bacterium
CAACGTCTGTAATTAAGAATCCTTTTGATAAAAAAATCACGCGAGCTGACCTTGAACAGATTATTCAAAATGAACATGTAAGAACAAAGGAAGATCTTCTTAAGAGACGTTTGTCACTACCATCACTTAGGCATTTAAATGATAGCGATCTCGAGGAATTACTTGGTCAAGTCGATTTAGAATCTATAAGAGATTCCGACAAGTAATCTAGGCCCAATTCTCGTTTTAACCCAAGAGACATTTGAACTATCTGCTGAATAAGCATCACCTCTAAAGACATAATTCATAAGAGCTCTCATGCCTATACCGCTAGTGGTATAGTACTTAGCTCCAAAAATGAAATTATGGGCGAATATGGCCCCATCTAGAGACAAATCTCCAAAATTAGGATTCTCATTTCCATTAGAGTAAGTTGAATTTGTAGACCCAATAGCAAATTTATAGCCTAGATAATAAATAAACCGATTAACTTCACTAGGCTTTCCTGCAAAATGAGCATTTAATCCAAAAGCAAACTCGCTATTAGTTTCACTCACAAAGGCTCCTTGATAGTCCATAACAGCTCTGTTATCCATGGCAAAACTACCAACTAAAGAAAAGCGGGAATACCATTGACTTTGGTCCTCAAAATAATACTCTCCACCAAGACTTAAATATAAATTATCTACTGTTCTAGTGAACTCGGTATTGGTATTGTCATCGGGTGTGGCCTTCTCTGTGAAGGAAGAGTAGCTCATCATTCCAAATACCTCTTTATTTCTTCTTTTTAAGTCTATCGTCGCCATAGACATCAACTCAGCAGAGGAAGCTGGATCTAAGCCCTTTGACATTGTGGCCAGATCATCCGCACCTTCTGCTAATGGTATCCCCAAATCCCGTGGGTCTTTAGCGATACTAGCTCGAGAATCATCTTTAACTAGCATCCTAGACTCATCTTTAGTTATCTTCACCGGTGCTGTTATTTTTAGCTTCATTACCTGATCGTTTCGAATAAAACCTTTATTTACAATTCGATAGATAGACCAAACAGATCTAGTGGGAGATAACTTGATACAAACAGCTCTTGCGACTACTCCTTCAGAAACATAAAATTTCGCATGGTCACTCTGCTTGAGTCCATCTTCAATCCCTCGATTAATTAGTACTGTTTTTTTAGACTCAGAGGTATTAACAATTCTCATTGTGAGTTTTTCATCAATCTCTAAAGCAAAAGTTAAACGTGGTAAAATTAATAAAGCAATAAAAAAGTATTTCATAGTATTTCCCTAAAAAAACCTTGTGAGACCAACACTCCATTTTCCGTCAACATAATTAGCAGTATCTGGTAGAGTTCCGTCATCAGCTGATCTTATAATTCTGTCCGACTGTATATTTTCATAACCAAGCGCCATTTTAAAACCAAAGCCATTTCGCAAGTTGTACTTAACACCCGCACGAAAACCAGGAATGGTATAGACTTGGTAATTTCCTTCCTCGTCCGTTGTATTATTACTTAGTCTGGCAATTCCATAGCGAGTAAGAATACTAAGATAAATTATATTTTTTTCAATCGTAGTAGGCAATGAAAATGGATACCAATTTAGTCCAATGGCCGCACTATACTCGATGCTCTGTACATTCAAAACTCCACCAAAATAAGCATCCACGGCCCTTCTCCCACTATACTCCCATGTAAAGTTTTGCATTGTCTTAAAATTTTTGAAAGAATAGTTTTCGACACCGAACTCAAGATCAAATTTACTTTGTTCCGTAGTTTCTGGATCATTCACATTTTCATTATTAACAACATTAAGCCCAAAGCTTAAGTAAAGTTGAGTGTCATACTTATAGACCAATAACTCTCTTCTTCTTTGTCTTTCATTAATGACATTCATATTAACTAATAGTTTGGCCAATTCATCATCAGAAAGTCCATCAGACCAAGCTTCCCCTTTTTCTCCTAAATAATAACTCAGATTTTCTTCCTGTAACTCACGTTGCTTAAGCCGTGCTTTTTGTTTATTCATAAAAGCACTGTAATAAGAGTTTTTACTAAGAGATTGCTTATTCTTAATTTCTTCTGGTGAAATAAACTCAGAGCGATCGAACAAAGGATCGTTATATTTATCTAGAAAAGCGACCACCATTTTCTCAAAAGTATGCACCCTTTTTCTTTGCGCAAACTCTTTGATATGTGGACTTCTATAAATTCCCTTAGGAGTAAACTTACCATCGTTTAATTTATCTTCCCAAATATCAATATCAATTAAATCAAAATCTTTACCAATATGTTTCTCTTTGGCATGGTTATTAATAATCGGTTTGTATTTCTCTTTTTTCAAAGCTAAACGATCATCTTCTAATAAAAAATCAGTGGCTTCAGCAACAGGATCTTTCTCAACAACTATATTAGTTCTTTTTCCTTTTAACTCAGCACGACCTTTCAAAAGTTTAGATTCAGCGAATAAGTAAAATTTCTTGTTCTCACCTATCTCCCCTGATATAAGCTCTTTATACACAATCCAAATAGAACCGCCTGTTCTCACTTTTACGGCCCTAAGCTTTGCAACGGGTTTAAATATATCTTTGCCTGAGGGTAGTTTTTCACTTTTAAGTAGAACTCCGAAGTCACCATCACCAATACCGTCTTGATGTCCACGACCCACTAAGATCGTCTTACCACTCTTAGATACTCTTTTTATCGTGACAGAAGTGTCATCTATTGTGTTTCCCGGTTGGGATATTAGCAATAAGCCTATAATAAAAATGACTCGCAAGGTCATCCATTACCTTTATTTTAGAGTTTTATTATATATTATTTTATACTATGAGCGTCATTTGAAAAGACTTCTTAAGCAATAAATATTTAAAATGTCATAAAACTTGAATTTCTTGCGTATTTCTTCTATAAATATCCCAAATGAAAACTAAATCTAAGAGGTCTTTGTGG
>JBFKKF010000364.1:0-2929 GCA_041631355.1 Bacteriovoracaceae bacterium
GAATCATATTTAGTCTGTTGAGTTGATCCTTGCTCGTTACTTCATCTTGAAGTAGTTGGGTCATACCAATAATCCCATTCATGGGAGTACGAATTTCATGGGACATATTTGCTAAAAATTTACTTTTTACAGAAAGAGCTTCCTCTGCAATATTACGAGCATGCTTTAAACTTTGCTCATACTTTTTTCTTTCTGTAATATCATGGGCAATTCCAAGATATCCAGTGATCTTGCTGTAAGCATCTTTGAGTGCAGTGATAGATAAATGTACAGGGAACTTCGTTCCATTTTTGCTGATATATGTCCATTCATATTCATTTGGTCTATTTTCATTAGTAAGGGCAACAAAGGTTTCAAAGCCGGGATTGATGGGTTTGTTTAACATCTTGGAAAATAACTTAGCTCTCTCTTTTATCTCGTTTAGATCGTGAAAAGTCGCCAGTGTTTGCTTATTGATCACTTCTTCAGCTGTGTAACCCAGTAGCTCTTCAGCTTTTTTGTTGAAGTTAGTAATGATACCCTCATGGGTTGTAGCTATGATTGAATATTCAGCATTGTCTTGTATAATTCTTTGAAACTCTAATGCCTTTTCTAGCTCATATGCTGTTTTTTTATTCCTGGAGAAGTCGACATCTTCTACTGAGGACCAGATATATACATGTCCATCAATATTTAGGAGCTTTCCATTTAAGCGTACTTGAATTAGTCTTCCATCTTTGTGAATGTACTCTTTATCGAAGGGGCCATATGCTCCTGTCTTTTCCAGTGACTCAAGTTGTTTGGCTTCCTGCTTTTCATACTTTTTAGGAGTGATATCCCAATAGCTTAAATCGTATAATTCATCCTGTGTGTAGCCTACAATATCAGCGTAAGCGGTATTGCAATACACAAGTGATCCCTCAAGATCGCAGATGGCCAGACCGATTTTTAATGAGTCAAAAAGCTCTGTATGAAGGGCATCAAGTGTTTTCTTCATAAATAGCATAATAGCATAGTAATTATTGGGAAATCATATTATTAGGAAGTGTTAAGACTCTAAGTTGTTGAAAATACGAAGGAAGGTAATTTCAATGTGTTGGATTATTTTCATGGTCATTGACGTCATCACAGTGGGCCATCTATAACACCAGTACACACTAAGAGGGGTCCATTGTTGAAAAAAATATTATTATTTATATGTCTAGCGACTAGTTTTACACTAAGAGCTGAAGAGGTAAGTTTTTGGTCTATCTATCTTGAAAAGCTTAGCCTGGTTTACCAAAATACCATTCAGTATTGGAAGCCGAAGGTGGGGCCAGTTGCTCATAGAACGATTGAGTACTGGTCACCTAAAGTTGAAGCTGCTGCAGCGAGAGCTAATTTATACTTTTTAGATAAATTACATCCTGAAATTATTAACAATTATCAGATCTATTTAGAGAGATACGGAAACCAAGCAGCAGAAAATCTTTATACATCATATTTGTATATAAAGCCGAGATACGAGAAGTTAACTAGGGAGACTTTGAATTATTACGAGCAAAACCACTCGGCAAGCTTTCAGTACCTCACTGATGTTCCAGCATTTCTAAAACAAGGATATGAAAAATCCATCATAAAAATTTGGCAATTTTTGGCGAAAAAAGATAGAGAAAATTTAGCAGAGCTAAGTGGTGATAATGAGCAGTCCGTGAATATGGCAATTGCAGCAGGTCAGGCATTACTAGAAAACTCTAAATCAAAAGAATCGAAACAACTAAACTCCTTACTGGATGAAATAAGAGGGGCCGCCTTCGACTATGGAATGCAAGATTGTTACAATGTAGTTTATTTTGAATCAGAAATTTTAAATGCATTTAATATTGGCTGTAATATTTTCTTTTCAAGCACTTTATATGATTTTGTCGAAGGTGATACTGATATGATGAGGGCGATTTTGGCCCACGAAGTTTCTCATGGGGATGCTGGGCATGGTATTAAAACAATGGCTTCTTTGGCAAAGTCAGGAGTCAAAAACTCTGCAAAGCTCGTAATGAGTGAGTTAATTTGGCTAACCGGTGGTGGTGAGCAAGAATTTATCAATAAAGTTGTTGATCAGGGCCTAGGTAAAATAATAATGCAAAGTTTTGCAAGTACGTCAGTCGCGTTAGAGGTAGAAGCTGACCAGCGTGGGGCAATAATCTTAAACCGAGCAGGATTTTCAGCAAAACCACTAATAGGTTTTCTAAAAAAGATCGAGGGTGAAGCCAGTGACGATTGTAATCAGGATGAATTAGTTTCGATGAACTATCGAAACTATCCAACTTTTTGTAAAAGATATGAAGCCATTGCAGATGCGATGAAGTTTTAATTACCGAGCAATCTACTCAACTTGCCAGATTCGTTAAAGAAAAAGAATCTTTTTGTCGATAAATAAATGTAAAGTTCTTTATAACGACAGGGTCAAATGAAGTATATATTATGTTTCGCTATAATTTTAATATCTAAGCAAGTATATGCAGCGAACTGTAGTAATAAAGAAGTTAAAAAACTAGTTAAAAAAATTGGTAAGTGTAATAAGAAAAAAGTACATCTTACCTTCGATGATGGTCCAGATCCAAAGGTTACACCACTACTTTTAAATGAGCTTAATAAAAGAGATGTAAAGACGACATTTTATATTTCCACTGCACGCATTGATGGTAAGCCTAATAAAATATTAAAAAGCATGTTAAATTCAGGACATATCATCGCTAGTCATGGTCACCATCATGTACCTCATGATCTAAGGTTGGTAAGAAATAAAAATGGCAAAATGGTTTGTGACGAAAGAATTCTATCTGAACAACAGTCCCAGAAAGAAATGGAATTAAGCACCAAGCTTTTAAATTCGGCTACAAATGGTGCATATGAAAAACAGAAGTATAGTTTGTTTCGTTTTCCATATGGAAGAGGTGCGATGCCTTCAGCA
>JBFKKF010000365.1:0-2904 GCA_041631355.1 Bacteriovoracaceae bacterium
AGTAAAGAAAGTAGGCGCGATGACTTTATTACCGTTAACAAAGGTTCCATTTTTACTTCTGAGATCGACAATGTCATGCCCTTCTTCAGTAATATAAATAATGGCATGGTAGTATGATATTCCATCAGCATCCAAGTTAATATCTGCGTTGGGAGCACTACCAATAAGTACTTTATCTGTATTTAAGGGATAAACACTTTCATTAATAACTATTGAAAATTGATTTCTCTTTTTCATAACTATTTCCCTTGGGCCTTCTCAATTGATTTAATTATATTTGCTTGGGCAGATGCATAAGTCTTGTCTTCTTTTTTCGCCTGGTTGATAGCGATTTCTGACTGATGATACTTACCAAGCATTAGATAAGTCATAGCTAGATTTGTCGCGATATCATCTCTAACTTGGTATGAGGGCGGAATAGATTGAAAGATATTTAATGCTGTTTTGTATTTTCCTTGCATTAACTTTAAATGTCCCATGCTAGTTAAAAAATCTACATCTTTTGGACTTTTGGTAAGCAAGAAGCTTAGTTCTTTTTGTGCTTTTTTATAAAGACCAAATTGGACATAAATTTGAGTGATATTAAACCGTGGTGTAAGAGCATTGTGATCCAAAGCAATTGAGTTTTTGAAGTACTCTTTGGCCTTAGTAAACTTTTGATTCTCAAGATAGGTAACTCCTAAATTGTTAAGAACCACTGACTTTTGTTTATTAGACTTCGTTTTAGAAAGAGCAATATCTAAGAAGTGTCTTGCTCTAGTGTAATTTTTTTGAAGTAAATAGCAAGTACTTATATCATTCCAATATGAAAAATCATTGGTCTTTTGATCCAAATGAGACGTTAATTGTTCAAATGCTTGATCGTATTTCTCTTGATGACACAAGGCCGTGACAGTGGTTTTCTGTTGAATTCTTGTTTTATCAAAGCGTTTAAGAGACTCAAAACGTAGTCCATCATACTCACTTTCTTGTATTACTCTATTGTACTTTGTACTAGCACAAGAAATTAGAAATAAACATGGTAATAAAATGCTAATATATTTCATAGTTACTCCAATTCGTAAGTGATGGCATAAAGTGATGCCTGTGGCCTAATATCTGAAATAGAAAGGACATTAAAACCAATATGACTTTCATTCCGAGCAAGGATTAAAAGTTCATTTTTCTCAACTAAGTTCTGGGTCTGTCTTTGAAAATATTTCGCTTTTTGCTCAAAACTCGTCGCAAATAAATTCATTTGAGATTTAAATTGTTTTTGGAAGTTTTGATCTTGAATAGGGAAACGATATTCCCTTAATTCATCGGCTAAGTTAAGAGAAAGAGCTGTTAAATTATCGTACACAATGACAGAAATATGTCCGTGTTTGAGAGAGAAGATACCATTTGCATGTTCAATTAAGTTAGGAATCTTTGCCAATCGAATCTGTAGTTTTTTACTAAACTTGTTTGGATCTGGATTTTCAACATTAATTGTAATAGCTTGATTCGAAAAACTCTGTATTTCTTTTTCAAACTTAATATATTTAGTGACGGCCGTGATAAGGCGTTTTGCCGATTCCGTCTTATATGTTCGAAGTATCCAATAATATCTATTTTTTAGGTTTTGGTCTAGGTCATATTGTGACCAGTAAAGAGCTTCTAGATATTCTGAAGTTTTCTCAGGAAAAATAGTCTCTAATTTATATTCTTTGATAAAGGCAATCAGAACATCATTATGAGAGTTGTCATACAGGTGCGTCATGACTTCCTCTAGGGTTTCATTGAAAACTGAAGTTAAGCACTTTTTATATGACTTAATTATATATAAAGTTCTAGTTATATAATCGTTTGCAAGATTATTTCTAATGAGAGATGTAAAGATTTTTTGATTTCTCTTTTTCTCAGTACAATACTTTTCAAGTATAAAAGTATTAATTCTTGAAGCATAGAGAAAATTTTGGAGCAACTCTGTTCGCAGTGCCATTCTTTCTAGATAAGTTCTTTTCTCATTTTTTTCTTTTTTACTAAATAGATCAAATGACTTTTGGTACCATTTTAAAGCATTATTGTGATCTTTTAAGTCCGTATATATCATTCCCATATTGAAGGCAGCGTTAGCTCGAATTGTTTTAGGGTAATACTCAGTGAAATGTACATTTTGATAACCAGCTAATGCTTTGGTCGACTCACCTTTAGAGTTAAGGCTTTTAAAATTATTAAATAGAATATTAGCGAGTATTTCCTCTGACTTATCGATTTCTGCTTTAGAAAAATCAAGCTTCCCAGCTCTTAACTCCTTTATTGTTAGGGCAAGTAGTGTGGTATCTTTTTTGGCTATTAATTGATCGATGTGGGCCCTTAGCAGGTCTCGCTGTTTCTGGATATCCCTAGGAAAAGCCTTAGCATAATTCATTAGTACAGTATTAGCCGATGAATACTTTTTGTTCTTAAGATGAAGAGCAAAAAGTCTTGGGTAAATGGTTCTCGCTTTTTTATCTTTTGGCCAGAACTCGATATGTTTATTATAGGCGAACTCTAGCTCTTGGTCCTTTTCCTTTGAACTAAAGTTGATTTGTTCTATACAGGAAAAGATTGAGTCAACATTTTTTCTTCTAAGTCCCTTAATGTCTTTCTTTAGGCTAGCAAGAGAGTTTTTATACTCATAAAGTGCATCTTTAAATTCACTTACAGAGTACTGTGTTTCGGCCTTAAAAAATTGATATTCTGCTAATTTCCCTGGTGTCAGCAAAGATAGTGTGTCAAATAAGGTGAGTATTTTTGCTAAGTTCTTTTTGTCGTATTCCTTACTGTGCTTAGAGAAATCTTTTTTTAGAATGATTTGCATATCTCCAACATATTTTGATACTTTTCTTATGGCATCTTCTTTCTGATATTGATTAAATGGTTGTTTAGGAAAACTTGTTG
>JBFKKF010000366.1:0-2900 GCA_041631355.1 Bacteriovoracaceae bacterium
GTTTAGAAGGATCTACAACTGAGTTAAACTTTAAAATTAATGACTTTCGGTCCTCTGCTAATTCCAGTTTGTGGTGTACTACCATCTCCCTATCCCGAACAGGCCAGGGCATTTCATTTACATCATAGAGAACCGCTTCAATGTCGGATATATTTTTGACATAACTTCTTTCATCCAGACGAGGTAGCCATTTATTGGCATGCTCAACATCTCTCAAAATTGCAGTTACATTTTCTACCGAAGCATTAACTATTCCCTCGGCTTTTAGAGACTGAATTGCTGAACCCGATGATTGTTTGGTATAAATTTTAATATTGTTTTTATGGGTAGCAAGCTGCCACTCAGAAGCCATCACAAAAGGGATATGGGCCAAATAAAATATACTGATCAAAACGATTTTTTTCACGATACAGTATTTTACCAAACAATCTGATCTTTAACACAAATAAATTGATGTATTTTCGATAGTTTATTGAGTTAAACAAAGTTTTTACACCGAGTTTGTTACTCAAGTTTCTTGCCAATTCTGCCGATAAGTTTTTATGCAAAATCACTCCTTTAAAAGGGTATTAAGTACATTTTTAATTTTTAGTTTTATTTATCCCGCCTTTGCCATCACCTTAAGGCTTAAAACGAGTAGAAATATCCGCGAGCGCAGCGTGGACAATATTCTCGTTGCTGACAAACACCTGCCTGCCGGAACGGTACTTATCATACCGGATGAGTTTGTCGATAAAAACTTTAAAGGTGATAAACGAGATGAGGTGGCCATACTTAATTGGTTAAGCTCATCCGTTAATATTCCCCTTTTAAAATTTGATAGAGGCTCTTCAAAGGTAGGGCGAGAGTTTTTCGTCCCGGTAATTGAAAAAGAATCTGGTGAAAAAGGTTGGGTAAGCCTTCGCTCACTGGCCAAAAGCGATAAGATTGAGGTTGTAAATGAGGACACTCCAACTGAAGTCGAGTTAGAAACGGTTGAGTCCACTCCTTGGATGGATCCCTCCACACTTAACAGTAGAGATGAATTTAACAATTGGATCTCCCAATTTGAAAACTTATGTCGTGGACGTTATGAAAATGAAGAACTGGAGTTTATCTATGGCTTCTCAGATGATACCGCCAAGATTATAGATAATTTGATTGGAGAAATCCACGATACTTCCAAGACCGCATTTCATAATAGAGATGACTCTCAAAGAATCATTGAAAACTTTCAAAAAACCTGTGCGCCTATGAGTTTTGATACTTTCTATAATGAAGCTAAAAAGTATGCTTATGAGGAGCGTGTCCCCCTAGATCTTCTTCTTGGTATTATGACTCAAGAATCAAGTGGAAACTGTGGAGCTGTCAACAATGAAAGAAATTCAACTAAAAGTGTGGGGTTATTTCAGATTAATACCGGTAGCAGCACAGTCAAATCCTGCGGCTTTTCAAAAGAAAACCTATTTAAGAAAGACTGCCTAGAAAACCCTATCACCAATCTAAAAGAAGGTATTAAAATTCTTAGAAGTAAGTACGCTTCAGTAAACGACGATCATCCACCAAAAATATCCACGACAAAGAAAAATGCTATTTTTAATGATTTGGCCCCCCTAATCCAAGATAAGTGGAGAAAAGCAATTTCAGCGTACAATGGCGGAGAAGCCCATGTGTTTCAGGCCTACAGAGATATTGCTAAATTCAACGAACTCTATGAGGAAAATTTAAATCCTGAAAATTGGGAGATCAGAAGATTATTTATGCTGCGAAAGGCAATAGAAAGAAAAAGTGGAAAAATCTTTGATCGCCAAATTGCCTATAGAAAATCAAGAAACCCTGATTTAACCATTCACAATCTTGCCTATGTGGAGGCGATCGTATCCTCTGATTCATCTGATAGTGATGACACGCAGGGTAACAAGTGGACGAGCTTTGTTCTAAAGCACTAAAGAGTATCAAAAATTTACATTATCAAGATGATGGCCATATAATCTACTAGAATTGTATAATTTATTAAACTAGGAAAGGTTAATGGCCGGATTAGAAAGAAGACTAGGGTTATTTTCAGTAATTACGATAAGTATGAGTTCCATGATTGGATCGGGCATATTTGTTCTGCCAGGAATTGCCTTTGCTGCGACTGGTCCTTCAGTTTACCTGGCCTTTCTGCTATCTGCGATTACTATTTTACCTGCAGCGTTAAGTAAAGCCGAACTAGCTACAGCTATGCCTACTAGTGGTGGAGCTTATGTCTATATTGAAAGAACCTTTGGCCCTCTAGCAGGAACAGTTGCAGGACTAGGCTTATTTCTATCTATCCTTTTAAAAGCCGCCTTTTCATTAGTTGGTTTTAAGGCCTATCTAACAGTTCTTACCGATGCTAATCCGTTAAATATCAGTTTATTATTTCTAGTTGGGATTATTCTTTTAAATATCTTTGGTGTTGGGAAAGTATCAAGTTTTCTAACAGCAATCTTATTAGTCACAATTGTAAGTATGAGTTTTCTTTCTGTAAGCTCACTAATCAATATAGAAACTCAAAATTTTTCTCCAATGTTCACTCATGGACTCGCAGGTTTTTTAGCGACAACAGCTCTGGTTTTCGTCTCTTTTGCCGGGGTAACTAAAGTCGCTGCCATTGCTGAAGAAGTAAATGACCCGGAAAGAAATCTTCCACGAGGCATTATTATATCCTTAATTTTAGTCACTGCTATTTATTGTACTGTGAGTTTTGTCCTTGCTGGTGTTTATCCTACAAATGAGATTGCTAATGATTTAAAGCCTATTTATAAACTTGCCCAAGACTTCGGTGGAGATTTTATAGGTAGTTTCTTTGCCATTATCGCAACTCTAACCATGGTTAACACTGCAAATGCAGGAGTGTTAGCCGGGTCTCGTTTCCCATTTGCCATGGCCAGAGA
>JBFKKF010000367.1:0-2899 GCA_041631355.1 Bacteriovoracaceae bacterium
AAATCTGGTCCTATAGAACCAACTAAATCTGGTCCTATAGAACCAGTAAAAACTAGAGTTATGGCCACAAATTTATTAGAAGCTAACGAGGAGTTAATAGATATAATTTTCTCATTCATTAATGATAAGTATCTGAAATTACAAGAGTTTGATCCCGTGATTATCGACAGGCATCGCTTTGTCATAATGGAGCTGGCTACAAAATTCACAGAATACAAAAAAACAATTAATAATATTGATGACTTAGCAATTATTTCATCTGAATTAAATATAGTGGGCCATTGTATATCCGAGCTTATTGGTATAGTTTCTCCTGACGACGTTTTGCACAATATTTTTGATAATTTCTGTATCGGAAAATAGATTTGTTCCACGTAGAACAAGGTGAGTTATGACTTTTGATATTATAATTGTTGGTGGTGGTCACGCAGGAGTTGAAGCTGCCTATATTGCCTCTCAGTTTACCAATCTCAACATTGGACTTATATCTATGCCTGGTGTTGGACTTGCCTCGGCACCATGTAATCCATCAGTTGGTGGAGTTGGGAAGGGCCAAGTTGTCAGAGAACTTGATGCTCTGGGAGGATTAATGGGTAAGTTAGCAGATCTTTCAGGTCTACAATACAGGACCCTCAATGAATCCAAGGGTTATGCTGTTCAATCTACAAGAGTTCAAATTGATAAAGTTCTTTATACTAAAAATGCCGAGATAATACTTAGTGAAATACCAAATTTAACTATAATCAGAGAAAAGATCAGTAAGATTCAAAAAATTGGTGAAGGTTTTGTCGTTCTATCAGATGATAATACGTGGGATTGTCAGCAATTAATTGTTACAATAGGAACTTTTTTAAATGGAAAACTGCATACCGGGGACAAGATTTCTTCAGGCGGTAGGGTTGGCTGCGAAACGGCAGATTCCCTAAATAGTATCTTTTCAGAGATCAGAACATTAAGCCAGCGCTTTAAAACAGGTACCCCTGCAAGGCTTGAAATGAGTTCAATTAACTACAATAAACTTGAAGAGCAACCAAGTGATGAAAGCGTAGAAACATTCCATGTTCTACATGGAACAAATAAAAGATTTATTTCTCAGAAATCTTGCTATTTAGCCTATACAAATAGTGAAACAATGAAGGTTATAAGAGATAACAAGGAGAAATCTCCTATGTTTAATGGGCAAATTAATGCAATTGGAGCAAGGTATTGCCCTAGTATTGAAGACAAAGCCTATAGATACCCAGACAAAGATAAACACCACGTATTTATCGAGCCAGAAAGTCATTATTTAAATACTGTTTATCCTAGCGGTATTTCAACTTCATTGCCACAAGATGTTCAGGGAGAAATGGTCTCAAGTATATCGGGTCTGGAAGATGCAGAGATTTGTGAGTATGGTTATGCTGTTGAATATGACGTTATTGAAACCACACAGCTCAATACAAAACTTGAAATGAAAGACATTCCTGGTCTTTATTTTGCTGGACAAGTTAACGGAACATCAGGCTACGAAGAAGCAGCGGGACAGGGGTATATTGCAGGTGTGAATGCTGCCTTATCCTGTCTAAAAGAACAACCATTGGTCTTATCTCGCAAAGATTCATATATAGGTGTAATGATAGAGGATTTGGTTACAAATTTAAGGGATGAACCATATAGGTTATTTACTGCACGATCTGAAGATCGCCTATATAATAGGGAAGATAATAGTATTGTTCGTATGGCCAAATATAGACGCCAACTAGGTTTCAACCTTCCTATTGACCGATATATTGATAAATTTCTAGATGATAGAGAGATCATCTTAAATCTATTAAAGCAAATCTACATTGATGGTAAAGATGGTTTTGTACAAGAGAGCAATATTAAAGTTCCACGTAGAACAAGTTTAGCAGAGTTGATAAAAAAACCTGAACTTGACCCCGTAAAAACACTTTTGAGCTACCTAAGCTATTGCGGATTATTTTATAATGAAAGAGTTGTAAAAACAGTTGCGATAGAAATAAAATATGAAGGCTACATTGAGAAGAGTAACGTACAAAGCAATAAGCAGACAAAGCTAGAAATGAAACAATTAAACTTAGAAGCAATACTAAGCTCGGAGAATGTTTCATTTGAGTGCAAGCAGAGAATTGAGAAAATACGACCTGAAACATTTGGTCAACTAAAAAGAATGGAAGGTATTAGACCTGCAAGTTTAGCAATTATAGCGAGTCAGTTGTAGATGAAAGACTTCACGAAAAATTACTTTGAGTTATTAAATAATGATTATAAGGGAATCAATTTAACTAGGATTAATGACTATAAGGACTTTGAACTTAAGCAAATAAAAGATTCTATTGAGCCCTATCTTCAAAGTGATAAATTTAAACAAAGTCTCAACTCAACAAGAATGGTTGTTGATATAGGTTTTGGCGGAGGATTTCCAATTTTACCTCTGGCAAAACTTCTCCCAGATGTGCAATTTATTGGTATTGAAACGAGGAAGAAGAAAGTAGACGTTGTCTCTGAGATTGCGAAAAAGCTAGAACTAGCAAATGTTAAACTATTTCATGATAGAATTGAAAATATTGAAATTGACTTAGAGGTGACGTGCACATTAAAGGCCGTAGGAAAAGTTAATGATTTTCTAGACAAGATAAATTCAACAGCAAACTGTGAAGTATTTTTTTATAAAGGACCCAACCTATACGAACTAGAGTCTGACCAAATTAATCAAGCAAAAAAACAGTGGAAAATTATAGAAGAAAAAGAGATTGATTTACCAGGTGTTGAAAAGCGTAGAATTATTGGATTTCGTAATAAAGAGAGTAAAAGTAAAGTGATTAATCTTGTCAAATTAAGTGAGTTAATTTAATAAATTAGAGCAGTTACTAAATATCGAGAGGAAGTAAATGGC
>JBFKKF010000368.1:0-2889 GCA_041631355.1 Bacteriovoracaceae bacterium
ACTCATCCAAATAATCCAACAGGAGAAGTTATCTCTCTGGATTTCATGAAAGAATTAATCAATTTTTGTAAAGAAAATAAGCTTGAAATTATAAGTGACGAGATATATGCCCTTTCAAACTTTAGTTCTTCTCCAATATCTTCACTATATCAATTGGCAGTAGATAATAATATAAAAGCACATTTTCTTTATGGTATGGCAAAAGATTTTTGTCTTGCTGGATTTAAAGCCGGTTTTTATTATTCTACAGACCAAGAACTTTGCTCTGCAATGCAAGATATTAGCTATTTTTATCCAGTCTCTACCTACACTCAACTTGCTGTTAATCGAATACTCTCGAATGAGAAATTTTTAAAGACTTATATTCCTGAAAATAATAAAAGAATACTTAGTGTGTATACCCTCATTCAAGAACAGCTATCTCACCTCAAATTTTTACCCGCAGAAGCCGGTCTTTTCACACTTCTAGACTTAAGCGAGTACTGCCAAAACTTTGAAGATGAATCTAAACTATTTAATCACTTATTAGATTTTTATAGAATCAATTTAACTCCTGGGGCGGAGCTGGGTATGGAAGTACCTGGATATTTTCGAGTGTGTTTCACCAAGAAAAAAGAAGATGTTTTAGAGTTCATTACCAGAATGAAAAAGTTTACTGATCACGAACTTAAGTAATATTATTTTACAGGATAAAGAAACTCAAAGCCTTGTTTATCATCAGCACTCAATTGCAAGGGATATAGTCTAAAAATATATGGATACATAATAGATTTTGGATCTATTATATTTCCAAGTCCAATCATTTTTCCAAATTCATGAGCAAAATAACCTTGGAACTGCCTATCATCATAATCCTTTACCATTGAGTCCTTGTTAGCGTTAACAAGAATAACTCCTTTACAAGAATTCTCACTACATTCTAAACCTGAACGCATACCAAGACCTGGATTGAAAATAAACTGATAATGCTCGGTGTTGCATGCCACTAAAATTGTATTTATCTCGACATATTCCAATGCCTCCTTGGCCGTATAAGCATACTCAATATCAGTATCAATCTCTTTACCTAGATTGAGTTTCAAAGATGTTTTCACTTTTCCCCAATACTGCTTAAAAGATTGATGAAATTGTCTCCTAATATCATCTTTACTCAAATCTATACTCTCGCACTCATCCGTATCAAAGTTGACAACTACACCATTTGAATCAAATCGCTCGTGACTTTCAACGCTAATATGGTAGGCAAATAATGTTTGAGAAAATGTCATTATCATTAAGATTAAGTAGCCTTTCATAATAAATACTCCAAAAAAAATTTTATTGTTTCAAGCTACTAAAAAAATCTAAATAATGAAATAAAATAAAACCCGACTGTATCTATCCTTTATCACACCGTTGCTGATAAATATTCAATTTAATCAACAATCGAAAACCGATCCAAAACAGAATTAGAGATGACAACATCAAAATCATAAACATAAGCACCAACTTGAAAAATGAACTGTTGAACACTTACCAATCGATTAGAATCGACTCCTGCTTGAAAGAACTCAACAGCAGAGTCATCATCTAGCTCAAAAACAATTTCTCTGTTTTCTTCGGCAAATTGATTTGTAAGGATATCCATTACACCTGAAATAATATTAGCAACTAGGGCCACATCAACTTCGCTCACTTCCTCTCTTTTATCTAATGGGTATTTATTAGTTCCCCCCAACGCAGAATGCACAAGATAATTTATTAGTTTGGGAGAAAAATTTATCAACCCTATCTCATTATGTGGATAAATATGAAATGGATGTACAGAGTTTAAGCTTTGCTGTTGGCCTAAATAGTCCTTTAAGCTCAACACCTCTCTGTTAATAAATTTCACGGAAACATTCTCTTTTAAATATCGAAATAAATACCGACTCATGTTTACCGAAAATTTAGCAAAATAAGTCTTCCAAAAAGCTGATAACTCTCTTGGGATGACCTTTAAATTAGCAAAATCTTCTGGATTTAGTTTGTAGATTCCCATGGAAGTATTATAACACGTACTCTAGATTTTCGAGTATTAAGGGACTTAGTGCATTTTTTCAAAGTAGGAAACTAAGTAATTCAAAGAGTTAGAAAATGCTTCTGAGTGGGCATCTTCAGCGGCAAAACGCTTTTTATCTTGATTAAATTTTTCCTGTTTACTTAGCTTTGCACGTTCATTTAGGTAGGCCAAGTCTTTAATGTCATTATAAAAGGAATTAAGTGCTACCAACTCGGCTACTGAGTTCAGTTCTGGATAAAATGATACTAAGTTTTTCAGCCTAACACACGCCTCAGATGTCTCGCATTGTCCTTGCAGGGTGGCCTTAGAAATAATGAGTATACTTTCTCTTACGAATTTTTCTCTTTTAGAATCTTCTTCCAACTTTAACTTTTCTGTGAGGGCCTTTTGTTTTGACTGAAGCTTCAAAAGATAGATGAGATAACCTAGGTAGATACTTAGTCCAAGAACAAGTAGAGTGCTAACTACAAAGATTATATTTTGATTAATTTTAATATACTCGAGCATAATTATTTCACAATGTAGATATACTTAATACCTACTGTTTTCCAAACTTTCTTATTACTCACCATATGCAGATGATGAATCTCTTTTCCATTCTGTTCCAGTATCCACTTTGTCCCTGTAAAAATTAGATCCATATGAAAAGACTTACGTGAACCAGTAATACCATTATATAAATAATCAAGTGTAAGGTCTCCACCATAGGCATTTTCTATATTATTTGACCTTAAAATTACCACATCGTATTTACCTTGACGATGCAGTAATAATCCATTTTGTTCAATAGAAGAACCAAAGTCCTGGTGCTCCACGACCTTGTTCTTTACAAAAACTTTTTTATAAAA
>JBFKKF010000369.1:0-2888 GCA_041631355.1 Bacteriovoracaceae bacterium
GATTAATGAGCGTTGTAATATTAACCAAAATATTTATCACTATATTTGGACTACTAGTAGGTAGTTTTTTAAATGTAGTTATTTATAGACTACCGAGGGGAGAAAGCGTTGTTTTTCCTCGTTCTGCATGTCCGAAGTGTAAAAATCAATTAAAGTGGTATCACAATATTCCAGTTCTTAGTTATCTACTCTTGAGAGGGAAGTGCTCCTACTGTAATAACAAAATATCGATAAGATATCCCCTCATAGAGTTGTTATCAGGAATTTTTGCTTTTTTACTAGCACCTGAGATCATTAACGTGTATGAACTGACGGCCTTTGCATTTAATTTTTCACTCGCTTGTATCTTTTTGGCCCACTTTGTTATTGATGTGGAGCACCAGATATTACCTGATAAAATTAATATTTATTTTTTAATTATAACCCTGCCATTTGTAATCATGAATTATCCCTTGGGCCATTGGCTTATTGGTGGCTTAATTGGTTTCTTAGGTCCATTCTTGATAACAGTTGCTTTTTATAAATTAAAAGGTCAAGTAGGCCTTGGTGGTGGTGATATCAAGCTTTACGGAATCTTAGGGCTCTTATTTGGTCCAGTTGGAATATTAAACACTATATTTTTAAGTTGTGCCCTAGGTGCAGTGATAGGCTTGATATTAATAGCCTTGAAGAAAATGGATAGAAATACCCCGTTTGCATTTGGACCTTTTATTATCATTGTTGCGGCAATGCAGTATTTCTTCCCTTACCTATTTTCTCTTTTAAATTTTATCTAGAGAAGATTTTTGTAGTACAAAGACAGATATTCATAACATTTTGCACTAATTCCTTGAAATTGCGAAAAAACTAAAGATATAATTAGGTGTTAAAGCTTTTTCAAGGATGGAAATAATTGTCTATTGCGGAATTGAAGGAAAAAATTGATAGCTTCATGGTCAACTTTGAGTCTGGCCATATGATCGGCATAGACGTTGGTCTAAGTTCGATCAAGGTTTGCCAAGTAGAAGAGGCACGTAAGGGACGATACAAATTAAATCTATTCAAAATAGTTCATTTATCAGAAGCCGCAATTATCGAAGATGAAATTCAAAAACCAGAAGAAGTTATTGATGCAATTAGAGAGATAATTGAAGAGAGTAAGACGAAGAAAAAAATCGCATGTCTTGGAATGAAGGGGCCAAATACGGTCACAAAAAGATTGCAAGTTCCAGATGGTTCAGCTGATGAGATTGAAGATAATGTGCTTTGGGAGTCAGAACAATACTTACCTTTTGGTGCAGATGACGCAGAAGTAGGATTTTCTATCCTGGGGAAAATTGAAGAGGATGATGTCGTAGATGTAATAGTTGGAGCAGTTAAAACAGATGTCGTTGAAAAATATATGAACTACTTAAAAGAGGCTGGTCTGCACGTTAAAGTAGTTGATTTAAGTGTGTTTTCCATTGTCAATGTTTACGAGGCACTACTAGCTGATCGATTAGAAGATATTATGGATGAAGGTGGTTCAATAATTATAGACTTTGGTGCTCAATATACAACAGTAATTGTTTACAAAAACAGGGGACCTGTCTTAACAAAAGAAATAAATTTGGGCGGAGTTTTAATTACTGAAGAAATTCAAAGAACTTTAGGTGTTAGTTATGAAGAAGCTGAAGACTTAAAGATTAGTGGTGATGAGAACGGTAATTTACCGGAGGAAATATTAACTCTCATGGATGAACATGTACGAAAAATCATGGAAGAACTTAAAAAGATTTTAAACTTTTTTATTTCCGTTGGATCTAGCGAGCAGGTTGGAAGTTGTTTTATTACAGGTGGTAGTTCAAAAATTCCAGGGTTAAAAGAATCTTTAGCGGAGTTAGTTGATCTAGAGGTGGAGGAATTAGATCCACTAGAGATATTAGATATTAAATCAAATCTGACAGAAGAAGAAATGTATAACCTACAAACAAGTGGAGTAGGTGCAGTCGGATTAGCCATGAGAAAAGTATAAATGATTGAAGTTAACCTCTCACCCAAAGTTTCAGAAGGAAGCCTAACTAAGTTAGGTGGAATCAATTTAAGTTTAATTAACGTTAAACTTTTGGTGATTGGAATTGTCTTGGTTTACGCAATAGAGCCCCTGGTTGGCTCTATTTATGATGATCAGATTGTTACCAAGGAAAATCAGACAGTCAGTTTGAATAAGCAGATTAGAAAATTGCGGGGAGAAATTAGTAGTAAAAATGCAATTAAAGAGCGGGTGGAAAAGCTAAAAGATACTGAACGGCAATTAAGAAGTAAGATAACGATCGTCAAACAAATTGTTGATAAGCGACAGAACCCTTACTTGGTTTTGAAATATATTGCAGAGAATACCCCAGAGGAAGTATGGGTTGAGGATTTAGAAATTGAGGATAGGAAAGTTACGATTATTGGATACTCAAAATCTTGGAAGAAAATAGGTGAGTTTATCGAGAATTTAAAGTCCTCTATTTTCTTTGATGGAAATGTGAATTTCTCCAAACCAGAGGGATTAAAGAATACTTTTAATAGCAATAGAGTTGAGACTTATAAAATAATAACGAATATCGTGGCTTTTAAATAATGGACATATTAGTTAAAAACTTACATTTACTTTTTATAATATATGCCCTTTTTTTGGGGTATGATAAATATGAAATTTCTGAACAAAAACTTAATCAAATTCTGGGTGAAGTTCAAACTCTGGAAGTAAAGAAGAGTAAACTAAACAAAGAGCTAGAAAATATAAAGTCTTTTGAGAAAGATATGCAGGCATCTCAAAAGAGAGTTGTGGAAGTTAAAGAGAAGATAAAAACAATACAAAAGCAACTTCCGGCAGAGATAAAAGATATTGAAGTTAATGGAATTTTAACTGATTACTCTAA
>JBFKKF010000370.1:0-2887 GCA_041631355.1 Bacteriovoracaceae bacterium
GAAGAAGGTGGGACGCTTACCTATGCACTTGGGAGAGAATTTAGAAACGAAATTGAAGAAAATTCTGTCAAAAAATCAATTGAAGTCATTAGGAATAGAATTGATGAGTTTGGTGTTACTGAACCTGAAATCGTTTCATTGGGCTCGGATAGAATTGTTATTCAACTTCCAGGAGTAAAAGATATTGAGCGTGCTAAATCACTTATCGGTAAAACAGCAAAGCTTGAGTTTAAATTGGTTCACGATAAACTTGCCAGTTTTGGAAGAGGACAGTTGCCGGCCGAGCTTAAGACACTAATGGAAGAAGCGGAGGCAGCAGGAATTAAGTACAAAAGAGGAGAGAGATTTTCCGAGTACGTTAATAAAATGAATACTTTCTATAAAGATCTTCCAAAAGGTCATGAGTTGGTATTTGAAAAAATTCTAAATCCAGTAACTAATGAAGTTGAGGTTTTACTACCTTATGTTGTTGAGTCAACCACTAAGCTAACTGGAGAGTCTTTGCAAGATGCCACTGTTAGAATTAACCAAGAAGATAATCAACCCTATGTTGGACTTACTTTTAAGTCTCAAGGGGCCAATGAGTTTGAAAAGGTAACTGGTGACAACGTTGGAAGACGTTTGGCCATAATATTAGATGGAAATGTTTATTCAGCTCCTAATATTCAACAAAGAATTGGTGGAGGAAATGCACAAATCACATTAGGACAAGGGGATTATAACACTCTCTTAAAAGAGGCGAGAGACTTATCCTTGGTACTTAGAGCTGGTGCATTACCGGTTGAACTTGAATTTCAAGAGCAAAGAATTGTAGGTCCAAGTCTGGGAGCTGACTCAATTGCAAGATCAGAAAAAGCAGGTCTTATCGGAGCTGCTCTTGTTTTTCTTTTTATCTTAGTTTATTACCGAGTTTCAGGAATTATTGCGATAAAAACTCTTCTGGCAAACGTTGTTTTCGTGCTTGCTTGTTTGGTTGGATTGGAAGCCACATTAACTCTTCCAGGTATCGCTGGTATTGCTCTCACAATTGGTATGGCCATCGATGCTAATATTATTATTTATGAGAGAATTAAAGAAGAGATGACAATGGGAACTCCTGTAAGAGAAGCGGTTGAGACAGGCTTTTCAAAAGCCTTTTGGACAATCTTGGATGCCAACTTAACCACTGCAGTAGCTGGTCTGATGTTACTTAACTTTGGAACGGGACCTATTCGAGGATTTGCTGTAACATTATTAATTGGGATTATTTGTACTGTTTATACGGCATATTTTCTAAGTAAAATCTCTTTTCAATTTTATATGACAAAAACTCGTGGACATAAAATAAGTATTTAATTTAAGGATATATATAATGAGTACAAGTAAATTTAATTTTAATTTTGTTACTAAATTTCCTGTGGCCGTAGTGATTTCTGGGCTATTAGTGATTAGCTCCGCTTTTCTTTTTCTACAAAAAGGTTTGAACTATGGTGTAGATTTCAAAGGGGGAGCTGAAATTCAACTTCATTTTGATAAAGAAGTTAATTTAGCAGATCTAAGAAGCGCATTGGAAAAATCTGGTTTCCGTTCTTCACTCGTGCAATCCATCGGTGATCCAGAACAGCACTCTTTTTTGATTAAAGTTAGTGCCGATGGAGCAGACTTAAATGAGGTCACAGATAAAATCACAAAAATGTTACTTTCTAGCTTTGCTAGTCTTAGCCCTGAAATTGATAAGACAGATATCGTTGGACCTAAAGCGGGAAAAGAGCTTCGTATTTCAGGTTTCCAGGCCATGGCGTGGGCGCTTTTGATGATTATGGTTTATATTGCTCTAAGGTTTGATTATAAATATTCTCCAGGTGCAATTGTGGCCCTTGTTCACGACATCTTAATTATTATCGGAGTATTCGTTCTTACCCAGAAAGAGTTTTCCTTGCAAATTGTTGGTGCCTTACTAGCAGTAATCGGTTACTCGGTAAACGATACGGTTGTTGTGTATGATAGAGTACGTGAGCACGAAGAGCTTCATCATGCTAAGGGACTAAAAGCATTAATTAATACTGCTTTAAATGAAACCCTATCTAGAACTATGCTTACTTCACTAACTACATTCGTTGTTGCTATTGTGATGTATTTAATGGGTGGAGCTGGGATTGAAGATTTCTTTTTTACTATTACACTAGGTGTCCTTATCGGGACTTATTCTTCCTTATTTGTTGCTGCACCTACCGTGCTGTTTTTAGATAGAGTACTAGGGAAAAAAGCCTAACTAAATGATTAAATATTTATTAATTTTCATACTTCTGCCTCATATTGCTGTTGCTCAGTTTAATGAGAACGAGGCAGAAGTTGATGATATTGATAAGATTAACCAAGAAAGACTTCAGTATAAAAACTCTATAAACGAAGCAACATCTTCATCATCAAGTCTCACTGATAACTACATGACTAGATTAATGAATGATAAGATGAAGGCCATGGCCCTTAAAATGCTCCAAGAAAATCCTCTCTCAATGATGGATAAAATGGAGCTTCGAGATATGATTACGAGTAAATTTATTGGAACCAAATTTGGTAAATTTATGGATGAAAATCCTAAGGTCATGAATATTATCGTCGATGTGGCCCATGATAAAAGAGCTCTACCAAGTTTTTTCAATATAGTAAATAAGCCAGATGAGATGAAAAAGTATGGTTTTTTTATATTAGCTGTTACCGCTATTGCCTTTATAATCAATTTGTTTCACTTCAATATGGGGCTTTTTAAACGAATATTACTAAAGCTTTTTATTATGATCTCTGTTACAGTTCTAAATCTTGGTGCCTTTTATTATTTTTTTCAACAAGAAGTCGGTCCAAGCCTAGAGATTGTTCTCAATAATTTTTGACTTATTTTAGAACTGGA
>JBFKKF010000371.1:0-2886 GCA_041631355.1 Bacteriovoracaceae bacterium
ACACACTTGCTTTTGACCATTTGCAAAAGCAAAGCTTGGCGCCATAATAGAAAAAATAAGTACTAATAATAAAACCGGTCTCAACATTTAGAATTTCTCACAATTTGTATATACGTATAATTGGATAGGAATCTAGCAAAAGAAACTTGCGCTATGAAGCATTTATCCATATATGTATAAAAAAGATAGGGTCTAGGAAATTGGACAAGTCCTCAAAATATTAGCTAAATGCCTGATATTACTTCCTTGGACCAAAAATGGCACTTCCAACTCTCACCCAATCAGTTCCATATTCCATGGCCAATGGAAAGTCCGCACTCATCCCCATTGATAATTCTAGCTCTTGATCTGGATATGATTGTAAAATATCCTGCTTTAAACTCGAAAGTTTTTTAAAAGATGTCCTCGCTCCCTGCTCGAAGTCTTCAGTTCTAATCGGACCTATAGTCATTAAGCCTTGAAAATAAAACTTTGAAGAGAGTTTAATCATTTCAATGGCCCGGAAGATCTCATCGTTATTTTCAAGGCCAGTTTTTTCCTTTTCTCCAGAGGTATTGACTTGTAAGAAAAGACCTATTTGGGAGTCTGTATCTTTGGAGAGAATTTTTTTTAATAAACTCAAAGAGTCAATAGATTGGATAGAGACCAAGTTTGGAATCGACAATAATTTATTAACCTTATTAGACTGCAATTTTCCAATGAAGTGCCAACGAATTCCTAGGTCAATCAATTTCTTTGCCTTCAGCTCTAATTCTTGAACTTTATTTTCTGCAAAATCTCTATGACCGAGTTCATACAAACCTCGAATACTTTCCAAAGTTTGGTATTTGGATACTGCCAGTAATTTCACACCAGGCTTTAATTGATTTAAAATTTCTTGATATCTAACCTTTAACGAAGGCATTAATTCTTATTACTCGTTTTTTTGGTAGATTTTTTCGACTTTGGGGTGAGATTAATTTTAGCATTGATTTCAATATCATAGTTGGCAATGATACGGTCAACTTCTTTAGATAAGTCGATATCCCTAAGGTAATTTTTTAATTCTGTTTTTACTGAAGTAATAAACTCATCTCTAGTATTCTTAGCATTCTGTAAAAGTCCATTAACAATCTCTTTAGGTAATGGCAGATCGGTGATGATCCCTTTAACCGCATCCTCAGTCATAAAAGCAGCACTGACCCCGGTACTAACAACTTTTTTAAAAATATCTGCTAGGCCTTTTTCTTCTTTATTTAGTTTAGAATCATCACCCATAAATCCCCCTTAAAGTGATTGAGCTCTGGACTCAACTGATTTCATCATGGATGGCAATGAAACTTCGGTTAATTTTTTAGCAATCATCCCCGCGCCCATCATCTTTACTTTGATATCAACTTCAATGCTATAGGTAACCTCAGTTGTTCCATCTCCAAGATCTTTAAGATCCCAAGAACCATTATTAACGCTAAAAATATCTCCGCTATCAAAAGTCCATTTTAATCCATTTGGTTCATTTTCTTCCAGACTTAATACATAGGAAAATTTCTTAATTACATTGATAGAGTATTCAGCTTTCACGTTATTTTCTTCACGACTTAAAACTTTTACTGAGGAAACTCCATCCATAAAGTCAGAGTAGGACTCATAGTCTGTTAAAACCGCATAAATCTTATCGATTGGAGCATCCATTACTATTGTTTTAGTTGCACTGGCCATAATTTAATCCTTTAAATATTTAGTCATTAATATTTAGTACCTTGGTTTTTTGTCGAAATGGTGTTCTGCACTTATATGTCTAATAGTACCAGATTCACTACGCATTACGAGAGAATGAGTTGTTGCTCCCCAAGGTTTAAACTTAACCCCTTCTAATAATGATCCTGTGGTAACACCGGTTGCAACGAACATGACATTACCAGAAGCAAGTTCATCTAGTTGAAAAACTTTTTCAATATCTTCAATACCCATTTTGTTAGCACGGGCAATCTCTTCATCATTTCTAAATTTTAAAACCCCTTGGAAATCTCCCCCTAAGCATCTTAGGGCCGCTGCTGAAATAACACCTTCAGGAGCTGCACCTATACCGAATAAAACATCAATTCCTGAATCTGGAAGGGCTGTTGCAATAGCGGCTGAAACATCTCCATCTCCAATAAGATTAATCCTACAACCAGTTTCTCTAAGCTCAGCAATTAAATCGTGATGCCGTGGTCTATCGAGAACGATGGCGGTTAGGTCTTGAATGCGACATTTTTTTGCCTCAGCAATTCTTTTCAAATTAGCAGTTGGACTATCCGTAATATCAATAACCCCTTTGGCCTCTGGCCCGACAGCAATTTTATCCATATATGTATCTGGTGCATGCATGAGATTACCTTTCTCACCAATGGCCATAACTGAGATAGAGTTATAACCACCTCGAGCACAAATGGTCGTTCCCTCTAAGGGATCAACTGCAATTTCTAATTCTGTTCCCTGACCAGACCCCACTTTTTCTCCAATAAAAAGCATAGGTGCTTCATCTCGCTCTCCTTCACCAATTACCACAGTGGCGTCACACTCTACTGAATCTAGCATTGATCGCATTGCGTCGACAGCTGCTTTATCTGCTGCTTTTTCATCACCCCTTCCCATTAATCTGGCCGAAGCAATTGCTGCCATTTCTGTAACTCTTACAAATTCTAATGCTAAATTTCTATTCACCTTATATCCTTTTGACTAATAAACTATTTCACCATTTTAACAATACAGTACAAAACTGCAATAAAATAGAATCTTGCTTATTTTTTGACAACTAGGAATTTAACTTTAATTGAATAAATTCTGTGACCTCTGGATCAAGCTGATCAGCACTAAGATGACTTACTAGGTTTTGTGCCATTTCTAATCTTTTTGGATCTAAAC
>JBFKKF010000372.1:0-2885 GCA_041631355.1 Bacteriovoracaceae bacterium
AGAAATTGATGAACTAACTAATGAGTTGGTTAGTCTAGCAAAGTCACCGTATTTGACGAAAAATGATTATGCAAATATGAGAAGTTTTGTAAAGAAATCACCGCTTCATGAGGCAGCATGGAGAGAGGCGGCTTTGAAGCTATATAAGTCAAACAATATTGCTCATCACTACTCTCGTTTTAATCCGAAATTAAAATCTCAGAGAAAGATGGAGCTAGCATCAATAAAAGAAGTACGACAGTTTGTTAAAAAAGATTACTCTGTTCAAAAGGAAAAAATGGATAAGCTTGGCAAACTAGCTTCAGATCATAGCCTAAGCTATGTGAATAAATACAAATCAAAGATAGAGGTTGCGAGGCAAAATCAACAGATTTTTAATCAAGATTCGCAATATTTTATCCAGGATGAAATGAACTACTTACGTAGTCATTGTTATAATCAACAGAAGTATTGGATTGTGAATAATCCTTTAACACAAAGAAGATGTGTGCAAAGTGTTCAGGAAAATATTTATGCCATACAAGAAGACAGTCATTATTATGGATTAATGACGGCGGAAAAAATTAAAAACTATAACTCAGGTATACGTGAGTGGAATACTATTGAGCAGCAAAGAAATGCGGCTTACGGTATTAAAAATCCACCACCGAGAAGAGCTGGAGGACCAATTGATCCGCGTGCATTAAGACAACCACGTTTTAGTCAACAAATGAATCGAATGATGGGACCACCGGGACCTATGAATTTCAATGATATGTATATGCAACAAAGTAGAGGAATGCAGTTTGAGTTTAGACCAGGAGTCGGAGGCAGCAGACAACCTGCCGCTGGAAGTTGGAACTATGGCCTTGGTCAAAATCCAGCAGCTATGCAAGGTTTTCAAAATTCTGGGCAATATAATTTCTTGAATTAGAAATTAATTGCTAGACGCATCCCAGCTGTTTTAACGTTTGATAAGCTTAGCTCGTCACCGTCAACGTTTGTAAATGCGTAGTAATCACCAACTTTGTGGTAACCAAAGAACCCAGTGAAAACAACATTTGGATTCCACTGATAATCAAAGGCAATATCAAATTCATATCCTAAGTCATCAGACTGGTCAGCATTTGCGTTGGCAACATGCTTTTTGTTGTCATGGTTAAAGAAAGCATTCCCAGTTGAAGCCACTTCATTAGCTTTCGCCCACATAAATGACATTTTCCAAGTCCACTCATCACTTGAGTAATTGACAAAAAATTGAGCATAGGTGGCATTAGTCATAGAAGCTGCGAAAATATTATAATTTGTAGCATCCATGAAGCCATAATAATTATACTTGAATAATAACTCAGCAATTTTATAGTTAGGGTTAAGATACATCCCTTCAAAGCTATTGGTCGTACCATCGTCACCCTTGATCATCCCACCGTTGATACCAAGTTTCCACTTGGAGTTTAACTGGTAGTTAGTTTCTAAGATGTAGGCATTCGCATCGAATGAAGCATTGCTTGTACCGTAGAGGTCATTAACTTCACCTGAAAGCATAGGTATCTCAAGTTGAAAGCTAAACTGCTCCCATGACTTGGAAAAGTAGATATCGATTAGGTTAACACTAGCAGAGCCAGCACTATATAGTTTATCATTGGTTTCAACATCTTTTTGAGAGTAGTAGACACCAAAGATAAGGTTGTTGTTTGGATTGTCGTAAGTCGCTGCAATACTAGACTCATAAGCGTCGTATCTACCATTTGGATTATCTGAAGTATGTAACTTTGCCCACATAGGAACTAGGTGAAAGTTTCCAAGCTTAAGCTCTGCTTCCACCCCTTCGTATCCACTGTAAAATCTGTCAAAGCTTTTATCCCCTCTATTAACAACTGCCCCCAGACCGAAGTGTTTTGCAAAACGCCCCACTCTAAAAAGTGCGGTATCAGCATATATTTCAGCGTAGATTTGGTTGATGTTTAAGTTTGAGTTAGTAGATTGAGTATAATAAGAGCCATCACTACCTTCCACTTCTGTACTTTCTCCGAGGTAGCTGTTTCGGATCGTTCCTGTAGAGAGTTCACTCCTTATAGTAACACCATCATTAACAATAATATTAGGATTGAGTCTTAGGACCATTGTTTGAAAGCGCGCATTATTTTCCTCTGGAGAGATACACTGACTACCATCAGCAACAGTACAATCATCATTAGTGCGTCTTACGTCGTTGATGATATTAGTATCAAAAGCAAGGCTTCCTTTCCAGTCTGCGGGAACGGCCTGGACACCCTGAGAAATTAGTAAAATGAGCCCCAAATATTTATTCGATAATTTCACATAAACTCCTTAAATAATTTAATGTGCGAAAATTTATAATAAGTGTTAAAAATGATATGAAATCTATAAAAGACTGGCAAACAAAGGCTGGGTGAATAATGATAAAAAACTTGAATTTGCAGCGATGCGCAAGGTGGGCAGGTATTTTCCTGCTTATAAGTATGATAAGTGCGACCGGTTTTGTTATTAATGCAATCTATGAGCTAAATTTAAAAATAATTGCAAGAGATATTACACCGAGTACCATCAAGCAATCCAAGTCTATTTTGGAGCGAGATACCAAAGTTGAACTAGAAGACTTAGAAACCTACTTACTATTCTCAAAAGATATAAATGTTAAGGACTTCATTGAAAGAGAAGTTGAGCTCGGAAATATTCGGGTTGAACGCAATAATGTTTATGTAAATAATGATGTGGAGCTTCCGGCTATACTTCCAAATAATTGTGAGAGATATCGCTGCTTACAATTTAGAAGACCGTTTGAAAAAATTCCATCAAATATATGGAAAGTTTTATTGGGAACAGAAGACTTTAGGTTTTTAGAGCATCGAGGCGTTGATCCATTCGCAATAGCTAGGGCCTTG
>JBFKKF010000373.1:0-2874 GCA_041631355.1 Bacteriovoracaceae bacterium
CCAAATACCTTTTTCTACTTACCAAGGTATGAATAACGGATTAATGGATCCAACTACAATGTTTAATTTTACTCAAGGTCTTGATAATCAAAATAGAGGAAGTTTTGCTCAGCTTGATGCTCAAAACTCTATGATGGCAAGAAATCGTGTACAACAAAACCTTGCAGCTATAAATGCGCAAAGACCAATTGGACAAAACCAAGCTCCACAACGAGTAATAAACTCTGCTCCTTCCAATGAGGGTGTGGCCGTAGACTCATCCACATTTATTCAGGAATCCACTGTACAAAACAGTGATCTTGATGGAAATACCATTTAATAATTTGAAGTACTAATCACGGGCCCTAATTTAGGGCCCAACTTCCCAAAAAACCGACCGAACCGATCATACTTTATTTAGACATTTAGGCAAAATTTTCCTAAAGAAAAAATTGCCCACTGCGAAAAGTCCTATAGATGAAGAATTCGTCGAGGGGTTTAAGATGAGAAATATCGAAAAAGTTAAGGTCCAAAAACTTATTATTAAAAAATGCCACTCCTGTGGCCAAGTAATTGAGTCAACTACCGAGCAAGAAAAATGCGTACAATGTGGCAAAGCCTTTTTACCGCTTAATTATTTCGCTAAAGTCCATTCGCAAAAAGGTGAGCAATACCAGAATCTCTTTGCAGAGAGTCATGAACTTCATGAGGATGACCTAGTCAGAGGCCTATACGTTCTCTGGTAAAGAGTATTAACACCTGATAAAGACTGTGCTAATTTGTGCCTATGAGCACACACAATCAAGAGATAGCAAGTAGTTCAACACAACTACAAATTCATCCCGTCATTTCCCAAGTCTTAAGTAAGCGAGGTTATACTCCAGAAAACCTTGAGGATTATTTTTCTTGGAACCTAAGAGACTTACCAGATCTAGTTCACATGCAAGATATGGAAAAAGCAGCGACAAGAATCTGTAATGCAATAGAGGCCAATGAAAAGATTGGTATCTACGGTGATTATGACGTAGACGGCACCACTAGTTGTGCTCTCTTTTACCAGTACTTCCAAATGCTAGGAGTTAAAGTAGAACTATTTCAACCTAGCCGCTTCGTCGAAGGATATGGAATTCATCCTAGCTCCATAGAAAATGCCATTGAAAAAGGAGTTAAGCTTCTTATTAGTGTTGACTGCGGAATCACAAACTGTGAAACAGCAGAATATGCCCTTGAAAGAGATATCGACCTAATTATAACAGATCACCATAAAGATATTAGAGAAGAGCTTCCTAAAGCTTACGCAGTGGTAAACCCTAATCGAAGAGATGAACCAGAAGACTCTCTACTTCGTCCACTTGCAGGAGTTGGAGTAGCGTTTGCTGTCTGTTTACAAGTTAAAAATATGCTCGACTCCCAGGGGAAAAATACACCAAGCATCTACTCCCTATTGCAGTATGTGGCCATTGGAACAATTTGTGACCTTGCAAAACTAACTCCTATGAATATGAAATTAACTCGCCACGGGTTAAAACAAATCATTAGCACTGATTACCCTGGGGTTGCCTGCTTTTTTAATGATGAAGATAGAAATGCTCCTTTTATTGGTTCGGAAAAAATATCATTCTATGTTGGACCTTTAATCAATTCAAAAGGCAGACTCGATCACCCAGAAAAGGCACTTAACCTTCTTATCGCGACAAACCACAAAGATGCATTTGAGAACTACTCTCACCTAGAAATTTCAAACCGTGAAAGAAAATTAATCCAAAACGAAGTTTATACGGAAGCTCGTGATCAAATTATTAAAAATTTAAAAACTGACTCTCCTCTCATTAATATTGTCTATGCGCCTCATTGGCACGAAGGAGTGATCGGAATTGTGGCCAGTAAATTGGTTGAAACTTTTGAAATCCCGGCCATCGTTCTTTGTGACTCTGAAAACAAAGGAGTTATTAAAGGAAGTTGTAGAAGTGCAGGAGATTTAAATTTATTTGATGCTCTCAAATCCTGTGAAGACTTATTTCAAAAATTTGGAGGACATAAAGCTGCTGCCGGTCTTTCGATGTCCCTTAATAACTTAGAAGCATTCAAAGAAAGAATGAACCGATATCTTAGTGTGATTCCCGAAGTGCAAAGAACCGTACAAAATCATTACGATATCGAAATTTCTTTTAATGATATCAATCGTCAACTGGTAAAGAACCTAGAAAAAATGGAACCATTTGGCATGGGAAATGAACGCCCTATTTTTCGCATGAAAGACTGTATCATTGAGTCTTACCAAATTTTAAAGGATGTTCATGTTAAATGGACTTTCTGCCATAAAGATAACCCCAAGATTAAAATTGGTGGAATCAGCTTCAATTATATTGGCAAGTGGAATACTCTATCGCCAGAGGAGTTATTTTCAGGACAGAATTCTGAAGATATTACGGTTCAATTTCAAGTCGGGATTAACCGCTTTAGGGGTAATGAGATTATTCAGCTAATGGTTAATAAGATTTTTCTAGGCACATGTTAAATCAAAAAAAATACTACTACCTTTTAGAGCTACAATTTCTGGGATTTCGGTATCACGGTTGGCAAAAGCAACCTGAAGTCAAAACGGTTCAATACATGTTAGATAGAACTTTGATCACTGTTCTGGAGCATGACCGATTTAAAACCCTCGCGGCCTCTAGAACTGACTCCATGGTTTCTGCCAATCAACATTTATGCGAAATCATCTCTGACCAAAAAATAAAAGATCTAGACCAATTCTTAAACCTTCTTAATACAAACCTTCCCCAAGATTTAAGAATCATAAGTGTCAAAGAGGTTGATGATAAGTTCAAGGTCATTACCGATGCCAAGATGAAAGAATATCTCTACTTTTTTTGTCATGGCAAAAAGGCTCAC
>JBFKKF010000374.1:0-2873 GCA_041631355.1 Bacteriovoracaceae bacterium
AAAACAAGAGATAAGAAATCAAAGGTGAAGTCGCAAATTTCGCTTGCAGAAGTATATTACAATCAAAGAAAGTATAGAAAAGCAATTCCATTATATGAAAGAGCATTAGGTCGTTATGAAGATAAATGGTGGACGAAGGATTCTTTTAACCTAGCTTGGTGCTACTTCAGAGTTTATAAATATAATAAGGCCATTGATAAAATGGAGACCGTGTATAAACGATCTAAAGATTCAAAGTTTATTGATATGAGAGACCAAGTTGAACGAGATATTGGATTGTTTTATGCTACAAGTAATCAAGTTCAGCGTGGTATTAACTTTTATAAAAAGATCGATGTGGACTTTACCGGTAAATTATTACAAATAGGTTTGAGTTTAAAATCGCAAGGGAAGTCTAAACAGGCCAATAAAGTATTTAAAACAGCTCTGAAATATGTCAAAAATGATAAACAAAAAATTAGTATCTATATTGAACAACTCGCCATTTATGAATCAAGTGCTTGGTATAACTCACATAATAAAGTAGCTCGTGAAGTATACCGTTATTTTAAGCAAGGAAAGCTTTCACGTGAGCAAATTTCTGCACTTCAATTCCAACTTGCCAAAGTGGCGGCGATATTACAAAAACAAGTTGTAGGTAAAACCTATAGAAGGTTAAAGAGTAAGCGTCTTGCAAAAGCTAACCAGGCCATTCAATATTTTGATTACCTAAGTAATATTGATCAAAAGAAAATAGATGAATACTTATACCTGAAGGCCGAAACAGCATTTGCAATTAGACAATACACTAAAGCATTTGATTATTATAAAGAGTGCTATGTCGTATCTAAACAACGCGGTCTGAAGTCATTTAGAAATAGATCTATTGAAGGTATGCTTGCGGTACTTTCTAGTTTTAGAAAGGCACCGACAACAAGCAAAATATATGCATTTGAGGCTTCTCTAAGTGAAACGCCACAAGGAAAGCAGGCCAATGATATTTATCAGAGATTGTTTCAAAACTATATTGACCAAAATGATTACGAGCGTGCGAAATCGACACTTAATCGTTTTGTTAAGTACTACCCTAGAGACTTAGCACAAGAGGCAATGATTGCACGACTAATGGATATAAATAGAAAACAAGGTGATAACGCAAGTGTTAGGGCCTGGATTGCAGATATTGATACAGGAAAGTTTTTCGTTAGTAATAAGTATAAAATAAAACTTCAAGAATTATTAACAACGATGCAGATTGAAGATGTTCAAAAAGATTTAGGTAAAGGTAAGAAAAAAGAAGCATTAGTAGGTTATCATAAATTACTTAAGGATCCTTATAGCACTAAGCGTTCAAAAATAAATGCTAAGTACAACTTAGCAGCTCTCTATTACGAAATGGGAGATCCATATAATGCTCACAAATGGTCGCTGTCCGCGATGGATGAAATGCAATATAAAGATGTAAAAAAGTTCTCAGGCTCCTTTGCATCAATTGCTAATTTTTTATTTACATCATTGTTATTTAACGAATCAGCAGAGGTCGGGCATAAGTTGGTAACTAAATTATGTTCTAGACGCAGTAAAAGAAGAAGACTAGCATTTAAAAATGCGGCATATACATATTTAGCTGAGGGAAATGTTGATCGTGCAAGAGAACTTGTGTCTGTTGGCAAGAAGTGTAAAGTAAGGTCATCATACATTGAAGATATAGAATACGAAATAATGAGAGAGTATTACGCAAAAGAAGATGTCGTTAATTATGAGAAGTATATTTATAAGTTGAGTAATTCTTCAACATTATATAATCGTGTGATTGATGATGTTATTAACATGATCAAGCTGAATTATAAATATAATAATAAAGCTAAGGTGAAAAACTTCACATCGTTACTATGGAAGCTATATTACAAATCAAAGAAAAATCGAAAAGATATTTCTCTAATGGGATTAGACTTTGTGGCGAGTATTAAACTTGAAAGTATGAAGAAAACAGCAGAAAGAATCAGAGCAATCAAGTTCAGGTTTCCAGAGAAGGTATTTGCAGGTACCCAGAAACAGAAACTATCACTTTTAACTCAACTGGCAGAGAATGCAAGTGAAGTTCAGGCTACGGGATCAGGGAAAGGTATTATTGAATCTTTCAAAATCCTGAACGAAAGTTATAGTGAGGTCGCCACTGAGATATTCGAATTTGTCCCAGCCGGAAAGTCAAAAGAGTATACTGCAGCATTTAAGAAAGACTTTAATCAAGTAGGTAACCAGCTAAAACAAGTAGCAACCCAGTATAAAGGTGAAGCTAAAAGAGCTATAGAGAAAAATAAAATTTTAAGTGAAAGTAATTTTTATTTTCAAAATAATAAAGTCATTGTTCGTTATCCCGAACATGAAAACTTTGTCATCATGGATAGAGGAGGGCAAAGGTAATGTTTAGACTGATTATCATTTTCTCTTTATTTTACGGTTGTGCAAGTACTTCTAGCAAAATGGGACCTAAAAAATTAGAAGATATTAGTGATAAAGACTTTAAAAAAGTTCGTCAGATTAAATTTAGAAGATCAGATGATATTCTAAATAATATTAAAAGTGAATACACTAGTGCTACCAATACAGAAAGTCTTCAACGAGTCATTTTACTTGATGGAGATATTGATAAAAGCGATGACTTTTCAAAGATTACTAAAGCGTGTTTAGAGAAAAAATATGATGAGGCTTACACTTTAATTCGTCAGAATAACAGAAAGTACATTAATAACCCGATATTTTGGAATCAGGTGGGAATCTGCTATCAACTTCAACGGAAAAGAAGAAAAGCCTTGTTGTTTTTTAATAAGTCTCTGGCGCTAAAAGGGGACTATGCTCCGGCAGTTAATAACCTAGGTGTTCTTTATACCCAA
>JBFKKF010000375.1:0-2867 GCA_041631355.1 Bacteriovoracaceae bacterium
AAGGAAATGATTTTCCCACTACTGTAGGAGTCTTTAGCTTCTCTCTTTTAATTGGGATATTTGGTAATATCCTCTGGCATAGAACAGAGAGAAAAAAGGTTTTAGCTGAGTTGGAGCTTCATAAAAATGATGAGTCACTCAATCCTATTTTATTGCTTAGACAAACGATTCCGGCCATAGAGGATTTAAATGCCAAAGTGGATCAGTATCATGGAATGGATCTATGTGATAAGGTGGATGAAATCCTCGATCAATTTGTTCATCCTTTTACAGAAAGAAGAAAGACTTTTCAGGATATTCTTGGGCTAGCAGCTGGTTCAGAGATTCTTTTAACTATTGCCTACGCAGAAAGAATGCTCAACCGTGTGTGGTCGGCCGCTAGTGATGGATATCCGGAAGAAGCAAAGATCTGTTTGGTAGATTCATTATCGAATTACAAAATTGCATTAAAGAAAACAGAAGCCGAGTTATAATTTAAAAAGTGGCCACTCCAAGAAAGAATTCAATTCCGGCACCTTGAGCATTTTCTTTAGATTTGTAGAGAAATCTAATTCCATAATCTATAGGAAATTTTCTAAAGGTATTAGAGTTGTAGACTAGTTCTACTCCAAGAGAATTAAGCGCTTTAATATCTCCATTTATTTTGGCAGATGTATGATCAATAAAAGCATTTAGGACAACTCGAGTAAAATAGAAATAATCCTCAAAACCGGACTTGAGGTATGCTGCAGGTAGAGCATATTCTAAGCTAAAGCGATGAAATTCTGGAGTATATTGGTAGAGGTACCCTCTTGAAAAGGTATAGCTAGTATTATTTAGATAATTTGATTGCAAATTATAAAGAGATTCATTATCCGGTCTCCACTCCCGTAGAAATTTAAAAAGTGAACCATGATTTTTTTCAAACCCAGGAAAGCTAATCTCAAGGGCCGTTTGTCCAAAGTAATTTGCTCTATCTTGTCCAACTTGATTAATATCCGTATAGATCTGAGAGAAGCTATAGCTCCAGGGAGAGCGAACTTCTCTTTTAGTTCTTTGTTTTGCGGCCTGGGAGTAAACACTGATTGAATTTGCTATCAGCTGATCTGATGTTAATAGCTCTGGATCATTTTTTCCATTATCACCAATCTGGATATGCTTTGAACCTAGAGTAAATAAATTAAAACCAGAGATATAATTCATTTGATACAGGTAGGGAAGTGATATAGATAATCCAAATTTGTCTTCTTTCCATTTAATTTCTTCTTCGTTTCCATTGGTATCAATTTTATTTGTACTACGATTCAAATGATCGATTGAAAAATTACAGATGGGATAATATTTACTGTAGCTTAAAATTGCACCAGCATAAGACTGTCCTTCTTCTGCACTTTGACCTAGATAAGCATTTAACCCTGTATGACCAATTATATTATTAAATGATCCCATAAGTTGCAGACCTCGATCTCCAAAAAAATTCCAAGAATGAGGAGATCCAAGTCCTTTGGATTCCTGATAAGGTTTTTCGACCTGTGTTTCTTGGTAAAAACTTTTCTGGCTACTTAGTGTTATAGGTGCTTTCTGATGGTAATAATCACTTGGACTACTTCCTATGTATTGATTAAACTCGGATAAGTTATTTTTTTGAATTTTATTACAACCTAGCTTGGTGTGCTCAATTGTTTGTCCATTTAGACCAGTGTTTGCAAAGTATAGTTTATTGTTTTTGGTGGTAGCAAAACTTGCTTGAATTTTCACATCACTACACTTGAAAAATTGCTTATTATCTGGATTAAATTTAAAAATATTCACTCTTCCCTGGTCATCAGCTTCAAAATAAACTTCTTTGTTTATTGCAGTGATATTGTGTAAATTATTTCTTCCAGGATTGGTTAAAGATGATATTTTTCCAGAACTAAGTTCTAGGGAAGATAAATATTTTTTACCTGCCAGGTCTATGGCAATGAAATAAATTGTATCTTCTTCTACCCAACTGGCCTGGGCAATATTAATATCTGCTGGCAAATCATATGTTTTGATAGGAGTACCTTGTAGATCGAAAATATGAATCGCGGTGTCTTCTGATTTTGTGAGACCAATGGCCATTATTTGTTCACCGTCTGGAGAGAACACAGGGTGAAAAAGCCTTTGGTTAAACGTTAGCTGTGTGTTTTGTCCTGTTTTAACGTCATAGAGAAAAAGATCGGAATAATTAATATATAGATATCTATAATGAATTAGATATTGACTATAGACCAGCTTAGCATTTTTTAGATCAGGTCTGGATAAGCTCGGTTCTAGTGGGATTTCGGCCAGGGCCTGATCATCTTGATATAAGGTCCAAAGATCATCTAGGCCAGATCTGATAGAATAGAGATTATCATTTTCATTTTTTAAAAAACCGACTCGTTCAAACTTCGATTTATTGTCTTTTTTGTGTTCAGGTAATTCCACACTCCACTGCTTATGTAATTCCTTTATTGTTTCGTTAAAAAAATTATCAAAGTCCATCTGAGCATGTTCGTAGAATCCGTTATAGAATGCCCAAGGATTCCAAGGGTGCTCTGTTGCATAACTTACAACTTTGGGCCAAAAATCCTTGCCATATTTTTTGTATCCTCTGGCAATTAGAAAATATCCGTATACATACCAGTTAGGTAGATCATTCTCGAAGTCGATAGAAATATAATCATCATAGCTTGCTTTGAGCTTATTTAATGTGATGGCCTTAAACCTAGCAGCAAATCTTGGAGACCTACCTCTTCCTGCATCGGAGTTTACGGTCTCGGCCCATACAGCATCACCCTCAAAATACCATGTTGGCATCATGATATTCATCATTACTGATTGTCCGCTATCTCCAAATAAATAATAGACCCATTTGGCAT
>JBFKKF010000376.1:0-2862 GCA_041631355.1 Bacteriovoracaceae bacterium
ATGGCTTTGGAACCATTTTAGATGATTGCATTAGCGCCATCTACGCAGGTCTGTCCCTTTTACTAGTCAAATATTCTATTACACTTCTTAGTACCTGAGTATTTTTAGCCACTTAAGGCATCCGTATTTTTTCCGTAATTTGCTTGGCTAAGTAGAAAGTTAATGTTAACTTTAATTTGATCACTTAATTCAGGAGAAAAAAATGGCAACTACACAAATGTCAGATGAAAACAAAAAGAAAGCTCTAGATCTTGCCCTTTCAGGAATCGAAAAACAGTTCGGTAAGGGTGCAATTATGAAGCTTGGTACAGAGCAAACAGCTAAAATTCCTTCCATATCGACTGGGGCACTAGGAATCGACCTTGCTCTTGGGATCGGTGGAATTCCAAAGGGAAGAATTATTGAAATTTATGGACCTGAGTCTTCAGGTAAAACAACACTAACTCTACATATTGCTTCAGAATGCCAAAAAGCAGGTGGGACAGTTGCATTTGTTGATGCTGAGCATGCACTTGATACAAGTTACGCAGCTAAGCTTGGTGTAGATATTCCAAATACACTTATTTCTCAACCTGATTCAGGAGAACAAGCACTAGAGATTACAGATATGCTTGTCCGTTCAGGTGCAGTTGACCTTTTAATTGTAGACTCCGTAGCTGCTCTAACACCAAGGGCTGAGCTTGAAGGAGACATGGGTGATTCCCACATGGGTCTTCAGGCGAGATTAATGTCTCAAGCTCTAAGAAAATTGACAGGATCTATTTCACGCTCAAACTGTACCGTAATTTTCATTAACCAATTAAGAATGAAAATTGGGGTTATGTTTGGAAACCCTGAAACCACAACTGGCGGGAATGCCCTTAAATTTTACTCTTCAGTAAGAATGGATATTAGAAGAATTGGTGCTATCAAGGAATCTGATAGTGTTGTAGGTAATAGAACAAGAGTAAAAGTCGTAAAAAATAAAGTCGCTCCTCCATTCAAAGAGATTGAATTTGATATTATGTACGGTGCTGGAATTTCAAAAGAAGGTGATGTCCTTGATCTTGCCGTAAAGGATAAAATTGTTGAAAAAGCTGGTGCTTGGTACTCATACAATAATGCTAAAATTGGACAAGGTAGAGAAAATTCTAAGCGCTTTTTAACTGAAAATCCTGACATTCTCGAAGAAATCAAAACAAAAGTTCTTCAAAAGAATGGTATTATTGATGCTCCTCAGGAAGATATTAATCCTGAAACCGGTGAAAACATAGAAGAAAAGATTTCTAACAAGGGTAAAAAAGCAAAAAAATTACAATAACCAACACACACTATGGGGGAAGTAAAACTTCCCCCTTTTTTTTATGGAAGAAAAGTCAGAGTTTAAATCCATTTATGAGTACTCAATAAGGCTTCTAAGCCAAAGGGATTACTCCGTTCACAAAATGAAGCAAAAATTGTTAACAAGAACTAAGGACAATGATGTTATTGAACTTGTTTTAGCAAAATTAAAAGAACTAAATTACCTACGAGAAGAAGAATACAAACGAAGTCGTATTAAACAATTACTGGTGAAGGGATATGCTAACCATTATATCTGCAAGAGGTTAGAACTAGAGTTCCTGAGCACAACAGAAGACGAAATTGATCACATTCGTAAGGATCAAAACCTTGAATCTCATGATCAAATTAAATATCTAATCGAAAAGAAACTTAGGGGAAAAACCATTCCAACAGACTTTGAAAATAAAATGAAGTTACAGAACAAAATTACCAGATTCTTAATTTCAAAAGGTTACAGTTTTCAAGATGTTCAAGATCACCTAAATCTTTAATAACTTTTTTGGCATCTCACAGAGTTCTTGCTACATTAACAGCAATAAATCTAGTGCGAGGTGGCCAATATGAGATACAGCTCCATTCTTATCATTATTTTAATCCTGAGTTGTACTAAGGAAAAACCTAAAGATAGAAATGCATTAAATATTGCCCTTACAACAAGCGTATCCACACTAGATCCTGCAAATAGTTACGATACAGTATCTGCTAAGGTAGTGAATCAGATCTACGAAACTTTATACGAATACCACTACCTCATTCGCCCATACCGAATAAAGCCACTTTTGGCCCAGAGCTTACCCAAAGTTGAAAATAACGGACTCCAATACACAATAAAATTAAAGAAGAATATCTACTACCATAACTCACCTGTATTTGATGGTAATAAAAGAAAGGTGAAGGCTCAGGACTTTATTAACCAATTCAAACGTCTTGCGTTTATTCCTACAAGAAGTACTGGATGGTGGCTTTTTAGTGGAAAAATTCTTGGACTAGATGAATTTAGATTAAATGCTAAGTCGGATATGTCTAATTTTTTTGATTTGGATGTTGAAGGGTTGCAGGCACCCAATGATCACACACTTATCATTAAACTCAAAAAAAGATATCCACAATTGATTAATGTTTTAGCTATGGCGTTTACGACTCCTATACCGGAGGAGGCCATTAAATTTTATCAAAATGATTTATCTTCACAAGATGTTGGAACTGGACCCTACTACCTTGAGCATTGGCATAAAAACTCAAGCATCAAACTTTTAAAATTTAAAGATTATCATCAAAATACCTACCCTAGTAAAGGGGATCGGTTCGCTTATGAAAATAAGCTTTTACAAGATGCTGGAAAACAAATCCCATTCGTTGACCAAATAAACTTTAAAATTATCAAAGAAGCTCAAACTCGGTGGTTACACTTTCTGAATAATAATACTGATATCATTGTGTTAACTAAAGATCATTTCAGTCTCGCTTTAGATAAGAGTGGTAAGCTCAGCGAAGAGTTTAAGGAAAAAAATATAAAGCTACAAATTTCTCCGACCCTAA
>JBFKKF010000377.1:0-2860 GCA_041631355.1 Bacteriovoracaceae bacterium
AAACTCTTTAAATCCTATAACCCTGAATATGCAGACGGGGGACAACTTAGAGACTTTGTTTATGTCAAAGATGTGGTTAATGCTATGTATGAACTTATGAACACAGATCACTCCGGGGTCAATGGTATTTATAACCTTGGCACAGGAACGGCTCGAAGTTTTGATGATTTAGTAAAGGCAAGCTTTAATGCTATGGGTATGGAAGAGAGAATCACATATATCGATATGCCAGATAATTTGCGTGGGCAGTATCAGTATTATACTCAGGCCAATATAGATAAACTTAAAAAAGCATTACCAGGATTTAAGTTTCACACTCTTGAAGAAGGGGTTAGTGACTACGTTAAAAATTACTTAATGAGTGATAACCCTTTTGAAAGTTCAAGAAGGTAGATATGTCATTTAAAGGCGGAGTTGAAGAAGCAGCTAAGATGTTGATGGGCTTAGGTAGCGCTGCTCAAAAAAAACTGTTAGAAGAAATTCGTCACAAAGATCCGGCCATGGCGAAGAAGCTTGAAAAGAATCTCGTTAAAATGGAAGATATGCAATATCTTACTCCATCAATGCTGGTTGGCCTTTTAAGAGATGTGGACTTGGAAGAGTTTGGCCTTGCCCTACGTACGGTGGATCAGCAGGTGGTTGAAAAATTACTGGCAATGGTATCTACCGGAATTAGGCTTGATATTGAAGATGGACTTAAAGGTAAACCCAGAAAAGTTTCAGAGGTAGAAGAAGCCCAATCAAAAATTTTAGAAATCCTTCGTAAAAAAATCGATATGGGCCATATTATTTTGGACCCAGAGGGCGATAAACTCGTTTAGTCTTTTTTGATTAAATTCACACAAGTAATGTCGTTGGTACTATCAAAGTCAGAATCTGAGAACTCAATTCGATCAATTTGATCTGTAGAGGCTAAATATAAAAGGAGACTTTTGTCTTCATTCCCATTGGTCTGGATACCACCACCACAATAATCAAATTCAACCCCTTCATTAGATTTACAATCATTAAAAGGACCCTTACCAACCATTGTCATTCTGTATTCTGCCCGTCGATGGTAAAGATAATCTCCATCAAATTCAATACGAACGGAGCATCTTTTATTAGAGTCTACTTCTGTGCCAACGTATTTTCCTTCTTTTAAATAGATAGTAGCGAAGGCGGGAAGAGCGTTAAGTACTATCAGTGTGGTAAATAATAACTTCATAATTTTCTCCAAATACTCCGGTAAACTATGCACTGTGTATAACATAGAACTAGACCTAGAGCTAAATTGAGAATTATGGGCTGAAAGAATTACAATAATTAGGTACTTAGCCTTACAGGTGTCATCTTGTAGAGACAAATTGACCTTTGGCCAGGATGACACTGGAGATCAAATTTCAGTGTTTATTAGTTAAATACCTCAAATTACGTGGGAGCTAACTTGGCACGAATCCTGCTTATACTCAAAGCATCACAGGAAGAGCAGGAAGCTCATCCTGAAAGTATGAATACGGATGTTTATACTTAACGAGGCAAAGGAAGAATGGAAGAAAGAGGCCCTAGAAAGGAATTTTGGGGCAAAATCAGGAAGATTGAATCTATCAGGCCGTAAAAGTTTAAATAGGAAGGAGTTTAGGATGAACAGTTTAAATCACCAGAAGTTTTTAAGTATTTTTAACGACATGCTTACAGACAGAAATGGAACAAGTGCAGCAGAACAATTACTGCACATGAGTGAAAGAGGCGATGAAGTGGATCAAGTAAATTTTCAAAAAGAACAAAATCTGGAGATGAGACTTGATCAACGTAATATTCTTTTTCTTAAAAAAGTAGAGGAAGCAAAGCAAAAAATACTTAATGGCACTTATGGTGTTTGCGAGGAGTGCGATTCAGATATTTCAACTAACAGGTTGCAAGCAAGACCCACAGCAACTCTATGTATTAATTGCCAAGAAGAAAAAGAGAGAAGTGAGTTTGGTAAAATCGGTAAAAGACGAGACCTTACAGATAAAAAACTTACTGAAGAAGATGACGGATATATTTCTCAAAATGCTAAGATTTCAAGTATCAAAGATATCGCATTTGAGAGTGTGGTAGATTTATAAAAAAGGGAGATCTTTGATGATCTCCCTATTTAAAAGCAAAATAATTTTCTGGGAGGAGAATTACAACGCTAAATTTGATAACTCGCTTACTAAGTCTTGAGATCGTTGAACAAAACCTTTTTTCTCTTCATCATTAAGACCTTCACCAGAGATGGCGGCCAAATCTTGAATATGATGACATAATTTGTCGGCCAGCTCTTTCTTATCTGCATTCTCCGATAGTTTGAATGCATTCTTTACTAAGTTGTGAGAAGGATTCACTACTAAGGTTTTCTTAGTTGGCATTTGAAAAGAGTTTTGTCCCATACTTTTCGTCATGTGCTGGAACCTTTTCATCGATTCATCAACTTTGAAATAAGCAGCGGTGGTAGAGTTTTTAAAGCTCTTAACTTCAACTTCCATTTGAGTAGGATCTTTTTCATCTTTAGTCCCTACTAAAATCGATGTAAAGAAGTCCTTTATCTTAATATCCTCATCAGTGGCATTTTCTGTTTCTAAAATTTCCTCAATCGCATTATCAATCAACTGAAACTTATATTCTTGATCTTCTTTTTTATTCATTTCCACGTGTTGAGTGAAATGAGGATCAATATAATTGTCTGTTGTAATTGTTTGAATACCTTCTGCTAGAAGTTGTGACCTAAGTGCCTCGTTCGAAGCATTCTCTTCAAAGGTAATGACTTTTCCCTTCATTTTATCCTGGTAACCTTCGGGGATAGACTCTGTGTATTCGGCTAATGTTATGTATTTGGAATCAGAGTTCTTGAAAA
>JBFKKF010000378.1:0-2847 GCA_041631355.1 Bacteriovoracaceae bacterium
ATCTAATTTTTTATAGCTCCCTCCGCCACCACAGACATCAAGTGTGTACTCAGAGTTTCCATCACATAGTGAACCAACATTACCATCGGGTGAAAATTTAATATGATCACTCATCTCAATCATGACACAAGGATAGGTACCATTATCCAAATCTCCAGAACCAAACTCTGGATTAGAAAGCATGGAAACATATTTTGCATCATTAGAGTTATCAATAACGACTTTTGGATTAGAACAGTCCCCATTCTCTGAGACAGCGAATCGATACAGTTTTATTTTAAGAGAATCTGGGTCCCCTAGGGTTGCGGCCGCAAAAGAATAAGAACTTACAAATACACTTACCGTTATCAAATATTTTAAATATTTCATTTTAGTTCCCCCCTGATCCTTCTAACGTAAAATTACTGTTACTACTACTACCTTTGCTATCTTCGGGTTGTAAGCAAGAGCTAAATACAAATAACATCATTGTTAGTACTACCAGAGTATTAACTGTTTTCTTTAAATACATCATTATTGTTTCCTCCTTCCAGTGATTATTCATTATCGGAAGCTTCATAGTAAAAAACCTTAAAAAATAGGAAATAAGAATGTTATCAATGATCTAGTTAGAAATATCAAAACAAAGCTTATTGAGACTGAACTCTAAACTGCCCCATTTTTTAGCTATCTTCGCAAGAATTGTCGTCCCCTTCAAACTCAATTGTGGAGTAAGTGACATTGTGTTGCATGAGAATATCTTTAATTTTATGCTTTATTTGGTCCAACTCATTTACTGTCATCCCTCCAGGGACACATATATGAAATCTCAAGTAAAAATTGGAATCATCTAATGACCATCCCTTGATGGCGTGTATATCCCTAATTGTATCCACTGCCATGATTTCGGACTTAATCTTTTCAAGCTCTATTTCTGAAGGAAAACCTTGTAAAAGTATCATAAAGACTTTCATGATATTGCGATAAACCCCTCTTAAAATAACAAAAGAGATTAATATGGATAAGATAGAGTCTAAAACAAAGACCGGTTTAAATAAGAGGATCACGCTTACAATTAACACTGCAAACCATCCCAGTATATCTTCTAACAAGTGATACATTACCATCTTACTATTTAACCCATCGCCTTTCGACATTCTATAGGCCGCGATTGAATTAACTAAAATGCCTAGAACTGCGAGTCCAAGCATTCCTTCTGGAACAACTGGCTCCGGTTGGATTAAGCGAGCTATGGCCTCATAAATGACATAAATGCTTCCCACTGTAAGAATTATGCCGTTAAATAGAGCCGATAAGATTGAGAAGCGACGATAACCAAAAGTGAATTTTTCATCTGCTTGGCGATCTCCAAGCTTTTCGGCAAAATAGGAAAAAAGAAGTGCCAGGCTATCCCCTATGTCATGTAAGGCGTCAGAATAAATGGCCACACTATTGGTTAAATAACCACCAATAAACTCAATAATAGCAAAGCCAGCATTCAGAAAAAAGGCCAATAGAATATTTTTGGAATGATGCTGATGATGATTATGATCGTGCATATAAATCCCCTACCCCGTTCTTATAGGATAGCATATTTTAGACATAAAAAAAGGAGGTGAAGCCACCTCCTTATACTAATACATATTGGTTTAAAACTAGAAACTAGCACCTAAATATAGATTTAATAATGAAGTCGAAGCCAATCGATCAGAGTTAGTATCTCCTGTTGATCCTAGATCAACTAAGCTTCTCGAAATTCCTATCCAATCACAACCGATAGTAAAATTATCCCATTGCCACTGGTTACCAATTCTTAAACTCAATCCAGCATCCTTTATGTCCGCATCATCAATCTCCACGGTGGATGCTCCGAATTCTGTAGTGGAATAAACCTGATATTGATTTCTATAATATGCCGCAGGTTCTACATAGAAGGAATTTCCAGTAAATAACTTCACTCCCGCCATAATCGCAGTTCCATTTCCTTGCTTGGCCCAAGCATCTTTTACCTCTTTGCTATCACCCTCATCAGAGTAAATATCTTGAGCTGTTCCTCTTAGACTTGAAAACCTAAGTTTTAAGACGGTTTTATCATTGAGAAAATAGCCTAAATTTAAAGCGGTCTCTCCTCCTGTGAAATTGAATCCCATAATTTGAGCACTGACAGTATATTTCTTGCCTTCTCTGTTTGCTGCAGACTCATCAACCACAACCCGAGAGTATTTCTTTATATCAACTTTTTCTTCTGTTGTATTTTGTGCTTGAGTTTTTGCATCTGCCATCGCACTAACCGTTCCAAGTAAAACTAGCGCTCCAATTAAAGATCTCTTCATTTTTTCTCCTTTTCAATTAATAAACTTTTATCAAGTTTAGTTGATAATCTGCTTTTTCTCACCAGGCTCGGTCCATATTACATATGGCCGTATAAAAAATAGACATTATGGGTCATATTTTTCTATTTTTTGACATAATTATCTGATAAATAGCTTCCATGCAAAAAAACACAGAACTACTCCTTCCTGTGGGTAATATGTCCATGGCGCTAGCGGCCATTCACAACGGTGCAGATGCCATATATATAGGTATGCCAGAATTTAATGCTCGTGGAAGAACCCACGATCATAGTTGGGAAGAATTAGCTGAAATAATAGATTTATGTCACCTGTATGGAGTCAAAGTCAATATTGCTTTTAATATATTGATATTTCAAAATGAGCTCCCTAAAGCAACGAAATCCTTAAAAAAGCTTCTTAAGCTCGGCCCAGATGCAATCATTGTTCAAGACTTAGGTTTGGCAAAAATCATTAAAGAAATGGCCCCTGAGCAAATCATCCATGGCTCAACTCAAATGACTGTAACCAATCATGA
>JBFKKF010000379.1:0-2839 GCA_041631355.1 Bacteriovoracaceae bacterium
TCCCACTGAAGAAGTTCACCAGATCGCGAAAGTCTTTATTATTGCGGATGCATTTGTAAAATTGATGCTGGATACCGAGACGCCAAAAACTAAAAAGAAAATCTTAACCATTCTCTATATGCAATTTCCAGAGGATAGCTACCAAAAAATCATTAAGTACCTAGAGCAAAAAATCGAATAGAGATTGACAATTTGATCCCTCAAGAATAAATTAACGGCTACTTACCAACCGATTTTAAGCGACAATAGCTCAGTTGGTAGAGCGCCACCTTGCCAAGGTGGAGGTCGCCGGTTCGAGCCCGGTTTGTCGCTCCATTTTTTTACTTCTAATCTAACTGGCCTTGTTTGTTCAACCACTTCCTAATGTGAACTCTAGTACTAGGATGTTCAAGCTGGATATTTAGAATGATTTTATATTTATTAGAACCTGGAATTTGAGTCACTTCCTCTACATATGAGCGTATTTGCTCCCTTGAAGTAATTTCCTTCAGTAGTCTCCCCTCTAATACAAGTTGATAGTTTTTAAGCACTAAAAATTCCGATTCAACAACTAATTTCGTTTCATTAAGCCCTATAAGTGTCATGTCGTCTAAAATATTACAGTGCTGATTAGAAGAGGAAACTGGGAAGAGCCCCTTGTTAAAATTCTCATTTTCATCAAGATATCGACTTAAGATTCTAGACAAAAAGATGGGATCAATTGGCTTTTCAATGTATTCACAGGCTCCATTGGAAAATATTTTATCAATATCTTGAGAGGAGTTTCTTTTGGTTATTGCAATTATTGTTGCACTAGGGATCAGTGCCCTAAGGCTTTCAATTAATACAAAACCTTCACCAATATTGGCGGAACTCAGATTAATATCAATAAAGTATATATCAGCTTTATCTCCCCTCTTAAGTCTCTCGGTAAACTCTTTTGGATTATAAAAAAGCTCAGATTCCACACCTTTATCCTTAAGGAAATTTCCTATATAATTAAGCGTAGATTTATCATCATCTAAAACAAATACTTTCTTCATTGAACTATTTTTCATTTTTCTTACTTCTTAGTGTTAAAAACGATTTTATATCCTCCGATCTAACGCCTTTTAAGTTTACTTTGGTATGGAAGACACTTGCTTTAATATAATTTGATTTTTCTTTTGTAATAGTTTTAATATGAGACTTAAAAATACTTTGATCTTTTAATCTCAAAGGATGATCCATTTCAAAGCGAGCTCCACATGAAATCACGGCTCTGTCTTCAGCGAGGGCCAAAATACTTCCCGGTATTTTAACTTGGATTTTTTCTTTTAAATTTACTGAGTGTAAATAATCCTTTGAATAATATTGTTGTAGTTTTTCAATAATGATCTTAGAGTTTATGGGCTTACTGATATACTCTTTAACACCTAGTTTTTTTACACCGGAAATAATCTTTTCTGGTTTAACATTTGATAATAACATCACTTCAATTCCCTGAATGGCTTTTTGAAAATCTGAGTTAGTAAGAATATGAATTCCTGTTGTATCTCCTAACTGAATATCTAATAAGATAATATGAGGAGCTTGCTCCTCTATTGCTGCCAACACTCCACTAAGTGATGAGGTTCCATAAAAATCTCCCCCCGCATTTTCAACAATTCTTTTAAGTAGTAATTGAATAGATGGGTCATCTTCAATACTAAGAACTCTTATATTTTGTAGTTTACTCATATGAAGCCTCAAGCGACTATAGTAGTTTACTAAAACCGTATGTTTTTATCTAAGTCGTTTTAATGCTTATTTATTCGTCTAAAGTAGGCCTAAACTTTACTCGATTTCCACTATAGTGGCTTCAACCCAGGAACTTCTTATGTTATTATCTAATGTGATTAATTCTAGAGAAATTCCATAGCAATAAAGGATGCTACTATGGCCAAAAACGTGACTAAAATAGATAAATTTTTAGAACCAATCTATGACTTCTTTCTCAGTGAGAGAAAAAATGATACTCTAGAGCTTCGAAAGGCCATCAATGAGAAAAATTTTACCCAAGTTCAATATATCGCTCACCGAATAGCTGGGAATGCTGGCAGCTATGGCCTAAATGATTTGGGAGCCCTAGGGGAAAAACTAGAAACAGCTGCTAAGAATACAGATGCCAAAGACTGTGAAATCCTAGTTAGTGAAATTGAAAAGTTTATGAGTGAGCTAGAAGTTGAGTTTGAGTAATATAAAAATCATTTTCTCATCTATAAACCCTTTAAAGTAGTTTAAATATTAAACCGTACCTATTTCTAAAATCTATATCACCAAAGAATTACGGTATTTCAATACATTAGCTACCGTGCACAGTGATTGTTCAATTGTTGTTTAATCTATTTTAAATTATCTTAATAATTAAAGGTTATAATAGGCTGATTCAGTTCGTTGTTTAGCAAGGGGAAATTCTATAAATCATAATAATCACCTATCTCATTTATTGGAATTTGACGCGAACTCAATATTTATGCCTCATGGACATTGCTACCTGTGGAAGCCAGGGTTAGTTGCCCTTCACTTCTTTTCAGATTTATTTATCTCCCTCGCCTATTTTTCTATCCCCTTGATTATTATCTACTTTCTTAGAAAGAGAAAAGACTTTCCATTTCCTAAAATACTTTTTTTATTTGCAGCTTTTATTCTCTGTTGTGGAATCACCCATACCATGGAGATATGGAATATTTGGAACTCCAGTTATTATACCGCAGGAGTTTTAAAAATGCTTACCGCCATTGTTTCTGTGGCAACAGTTGTGGCGCTTTTCCCGCTTATTCCAAAGGTGTTACAACTAAAGAGCCCTTCAGAACTTAAAAAAATAAATGATGAACTAAGA
>JBFKKF010000380.1:0-2837 GCA_041631355.1 Bacteriovoracaceae bacterium
AACGGAGAGCTCTTGCGTGCCGGAAGAAACTTACATCCTGAGGCAAGTCATATCAAACTTAATATCACTGATAAAGCTGCCCTTTGCGGCTGTGGAGACTATGGATGTATTGAGGCCTATGTATCTGCAACAAACTTTGTTAAAAGAATAGCAACACAGTGGAAAAGCCCAAAACTCACTGGCCCCGAGTTAGCAGATCTTGCTAAAAATAATGATCAAAATGCCCTGGATGCCTTTGAAGAATATGCCCAATATTTAGCCCAGGCCATAGCCAGTTATGTGGCACTATTTGCACCTGAAGTGATTATTCTTGCGGGGGGATTTGCCAGTGCCAGTGATTTATTTTTACCGGCCACGGAGAATAATCTCGAAAGACTTCTCTCCCGCAGAAGAAGTGGAGTTGATCTACGACCACAAATTGAGATTTCTAGTTTTAATAATGAAGCCGGTATCTTGGGTGCTGCACGGAGCCTGATTTAACTACATCATCTCCCAAATCAAACCCGACTTTCTAATACGACGTTGGTGCTCTGTAACCTCACTTTCTCTTTTGAGTAACTTAACCATCTCAAAAACATATTGATCATATGTTTGCTCACACTTTTTGTAATCACTCATACTCTCCACCATTTCAATAATACACTTTTTAACGACCATATTCTCTTTGCTCATTTGGCACTTTCTTAGTGAAGCCAAATAAATTTGTTCCTGAGATTCGCAGGCCATTAATTCACTTAAACTGGACATTAAAATCAAAAATACAAAAAATTGAAATAATCTCATTTTATCCCCCGATGTTTAGTTTCTTAGGGATATTAATCTCAAGATTAATGCCAATATTTCCCGGATGTATGTACCTGAAATCACTATGTTTTTACTGCTGGTTTCCTAGCAGAAAGCTGAAAATTTAGCAGTATTAACTGGCACAGGGAATTTTAATAGTAAATGTTGTCCCTTGATCTGGGGAAGTTTCAATCTGAATATCCCCGTGATGTTGTTGAACGATTCCATAAGTGATGGCCATACCAAGTCCGGTTCCTTTGGAACCTTTGGTACTTACAAATGGTTCAAAAATTCTATCTTCAATGCTGGGGTCCAGGCCGGGGCCATTATCTTTAATGGAGATGATTAAATCATCCTTTCTACGTTTAAATTGGATTTCAACCACACCATTAGATGACTTTTGTTCCACTAATGCATCAAGGGCATTAAAGGCAATATTTTGGATCACCTGAATCAATTGTTCTCGATCGGCTGTAAAAGAATCTATCTCATGGGAGAATACCAACTCAATACTTGCTACCTGGAACTTTTCTTTCATCACATTTTCTAAGTATGTAATGAAGTCCTTAGTATCAATATTGGCCAGTACGAGCTCTTTTTGTTTAGAGAATGCTAATAAGTCCTGAACAATTTGGTTGGCCCTATAAGTTTCATCAACTATGGTTTTACTATATTTTACAGCGTCAGGATTATCTTCACCTTTAATTTTTCTTTGAATAAGCTGTGCATTTGCTAATATCGCCCCTAACGGGTTTTTTACTTCATGAGCAATACCAGCAGATAATAAACCAAGGGAAGCAAGTCTTTCTTTTTGAGCAAGCTTTTTATTCACTCTTTTGATCTCATCTTCCCGTTGTTTAAGATTTAATCCCATATTTCTGAATGAATTAACTAATAATCCAATTTCATCTTTTCTACTGGAAGGTAAGTCAACAATCCAATGTCCTTGAGAAATTTTCTGAGTTGCCAGGATTAGAAGGTCTAGGGGTCTTGCTATTCTATTTGAAATTATGAGTGCAGTAATTAAGATGAAGATAAAAATACTGGCCATAACTGACAACGATTCTTTTAAGCCTGACGTTAGAAACGCCCTTATATCTTTTTCATTGGTCTGAACTAACAGAAATATATTCTCAACCTCGGAAATAACTCCCAGTGTAATTAATTTCGTATCTTTATTATTTTTTAATAACTTACTTGCTACAATTTGTTTTTCTTTATTGTTTAAAAATTGCGTTAAAAATTCGGATGAAATTTCATTGAAATCAAACTTATGCCCTGTAAGGCTAATTATTTTTCCCGTTGGCATAGATAATAATGCAACTCCCATGGAAGGTGCAATTTTTATAAACTTCTTAAGTTCTGCGACACTTAGATAGATCACCTTACCTTCTAACATTATTGAAATATAATCATTATTTTTACTACTGGTGCTAAATCCTGGCCGGGTATATCAAACACTAATTGATCATTTTTCTTATGTGCGACAGCGAGTATCTCATTTAGCGAAGTTAAATTTGCCTTGTCTGTCCCTGACAAATTTAGCGATAACATCTTAAAGTACAAATTAAGCTTATCCGCGATATTAAATGCTATGACATTATGATTTTCATATATTCTATTTTCTTTATCTTTAACAAATGAGTTTGAGGTAATATATAAAAGGCTACCTGCAACCATTAAGCTCACAAAAGATAGTATTAAAAAAAACTTATACTTTAATTTCATTTTCTTATAATCTTAAATACTTTATATTTTATATCATTTCCGATCTTCATTTGAATGGTAACCAAATTCATCCCCTTCTGTAGTGGCATTTTATATTGAAACTGCTCATCAATAATTTTAACCTTTTTCCCGTTAATCAAAATATCTGTTTTAAAAGCATTACCTTTTATATCCAAGCTATCACGCTTAGTTTCCATGTCACCTTGTGGGAATAAGATCCTACAATATGGATCCTTTAAAGCTTCAACTTTCTTTACTCTTTTTACTTTTTTTACTTTTTTTACTTTTTTTACTTTTTTTACTTTTTTAGTCGGATCAACAATCCC
>JBFKKF010000381.1:0-2830 GCA_041631355.1 Bacteriovoracaceae bacterium
GCCAGGTGGCAACACGGCCTGGGTTGCAAAGATTGAATGTGGCTTTAATAGGGCCTATGCGATTTGTATTAAATTTTAATAAATTAATGTTTAAGAGGGCTCAAAATATACGCCCCAATCGATGATCGGGGCGTATATTTTATCAATGCTTAAATTTGGTTGCGGGAGCTGGATTCGAACCCCCGACCTTCGGGTTATGAATACTGTATTTTTCGGGATATTTCGGGGCTTTTCGAGAGGCCGTAGTCAAAATGTAGTCAAATTTCCTTAAAGGTATTCACAAATATCAGGAGCAACATAATGACACTTTCTAGGTGCCTTCTCTTCTTTCCAAATAACCTCTTTTCCATTTTCCATTTGATACCAAGCTTCTTGATATATTTGAAGTTCTGATCCTTTTAATGAGTAAACTGTGGCCCTAGTTGATGGAGCATTTCCACCATGGTCAATAGTAACGGCAAACTCATAGTCTTGGTTCTTATCAAGATCTACAACATACTTATTACTTTTTATAGGTACAAAAAAGTAAAAAAAATTATCACTAAATTCCATATTTTCCATAACTGGATATTTTTCTAATATGACTTTACTTCCCTCTTTGACAACTAATTTCGTTTTCCAGTTCAAATGCCCCGAATCCTCTACCTCATCAAATTTCACAAGGGAAGCTGTAAGATTACCCGCTAAGCTTAATTTATTCTTACCAATATCGTGGATGCTAAAAGACTTACTTGCAACGACATTAAAACTAAAGAGAAGTATTATAGTACTCCAAAACCTTTTTGAGATACCTGTCATTTTCCTTTTCCTCCCTATGTCCATAATAAAGTTTAACTAGCTTATTGATATTTCCTTTATCTTTTTTCCTTAATAAAAAGTATTTTACAACTAACCACCTCGTTCCAACTGCGATGTTTACAACAGGATCCTCTAAGTCTTCTCTTGAAACATCAATATACTCCATAGAAACACTAGAATCTATTCTCTTTGATAGTGCCGCTCTCGATTTATCTACAATTTGCATTAAACCGTAAGCCGTTGAGTGAGCAACCTTAGGATCTGCTTTAGGATTAAAAGAAGACTCTTTAGCAATTATTGCCTTAATTAATAATGGGTCTAACTTTGGAAATTTTTTTAATTTTGATTCCCAATACTTAAGCCAGAATTGAATAATAGCATCAAGCTCGTGATAAGCAGGAAATGGCTTTATCCTTTTCAGCTTCTTATAACTCTTTTCACTGTTCCAGTAAAGATAAAGGAGGTTTTCAGAATAATAAGTTATCTTTTTTGAACGAGACCTATTTTTACGCTTATGAGTATCTACCCAGGTCTTTACACCTGATTTACACTTTCTATAATGCCCTTTAACAATATGATATCCCGGTGGACACATTTCTGTTTTACTTGGTTTAATAATATTTAAATTATATGGCATTACTTCCCTTTCGTGATAATTTCTATCTCGATAAGAGATCAAAAAGTTTTTTATTTAAGTAAAAATTTTCTTTTCCTACTTTATGTTTTTCTAAAACTCCTATATTAACCAAAGAATTTAGGTATTTACGGGCGGTATTTCTATGAATGTTTAAATCATCAACTAAAAACTCAATTTTTGTATATGGGTGCTTGAACAAATTATTCAAAAGCTCATGACTATAAATCTTAGGGAGCTTTTCTCTAATTAAAAACTTATGCTCTGACATTTGTTTTATTAAACGATGAATTACTCCTGAAGTATGCCTTGCTGTCTCTTCCAAACCCTTTAGCATAAATATAATCCATTCATTCCAACAACCAGAATCACGAACATCTTGAAGTAACTTATAATACTCACTTTTATTCTTATTAATAAATCGTGATAAATACAATGTCGGCGTATTTAAAATCCCTTGCTTCACTAAGTACAGGATATTTACGATACGACCAGTTCTACCATTACCATCATAGAAAGGGTGTATACTTTCAAACTGGTGATGTATTAGGGCCATCTTTACCAAGTCATCATAATCAACTAATTCATCATTATTAATGAATTTCTCCAAGTCACCCATCAAGTCCAAAACTTCAGATGCTGTTTGCGGAGGAGTATAAATAACCTCTCCTGAATCATTATTTACTAAAGTTGTTCCTGGCTGCGTTCTAAAACCTGCTTCATTATTTTCAATAATTTCTTGAACTTTGATAATTGTACTATTTAATACTAAGCCCGACTCTCTAACGAGCTCAAATCCCACCTCAAGTGCCTGAGCATAATGATGCACTTCCTTAGCATTTACAGAACTAAATTTTTTAGTTTGAAAGTGACTTTGGTACAGATCATCTTGTGTTGTAATGATATTTTCAATCTCTGAACTTTCTTTGGCCTCTTGAAGGGACAAGCTCGCCAATAAAATATTTTGATTTGAAATAGTAAGAGACAAACCCTTTAACTCACCCAGCGCCATATGCGCATTTGCCGCTGCCTTTAAGATCGCTTTGGTTTCAATATCTCCTAGGGCCCCAAGTGGCCTTATTTTATATAAACTCATTTGTTACCCAACTTGTGCACGTTACATTTATATGCACTCATTTTACCATTTTTTGTGCATATCACAAGAATAAATACAAAAAGCCCGTATTTACTGTGCATTTGAACTAAAGTTGAGGCTTAAAGGCTTGATCAGGTTTAATCTTGAGAGAGTTCCCCACTACTAAGCGAGGATATTCTTTAGAGAATAACTGGCCGTAGTCAAAATGTAGTCAAATTTTTTTAGCACCAAAAAAAAAAGCCCCAATCGATGATCGGGGCGTATATTTTATCAAAGCTTAAATTTGGTTGCGGGAGCTGGAC
>JBFKKF010000382.1:0-2819 GCA_041631355.1 Bacteriovoracaceae bacterium
ATCGTTTTTTAACTCTCTTGGATACTAGTCGTAGTGAATACCTCATACGAGATGTGAACCCCGAGATTTCTGAACTAGAAAGAATAGTAACAGAGGATAATATTGATATTTCCGATTATGGTCTTGGTCGAGGTATTTTTAATTTTTGGAGAAAAAAAACTTCTGACAAGCAAATTAAAAGACTAGCACGACTATGTCATAATAAAATGCTCCCTGGACCTCACCTTAATTCTCTCTCATTACAGTCTGATGAATATTTACGATTTAGTATTAAACCATATGCGAAAGTTTCAGCTATTTCTGAAGTAAAGGCACAGGAAGTATTCCAACTATTAAAAGGCCAAGAAACTAATTTGGTCTATACCGAGTATGGCAATGGTTGCGAGTCCAGGGCCCATAAAATGGCCATGATCTTAGACAGATTATGTATCAATTCGGCCAAAGTATTTATCGAAAGTGAGAGAATTCAACTACAAGGGCATACTTGGTCTTGGTGGTATCATGTAGCGCCAATTATTGCCGTACAACAAAGCTATCAGCAAGTTCTATATGCTCTGGACCCTGCTCTTTTTGATAAAGCAGTTCCTCTAACAACTTGGATAGAAAGACTTAGAGAAATGCATTATTATAATAAATACGATATCTCTCTTACCAGTAAGTACATCCTTTTACCTAAGGACAAAAACTCTCAAAAGAGAAATTACGCTGAGGAAGATATCAAAGAATCTAGTAAGAGGATCTACAAACAAAGATTTATGCGCTTTATCCGGTATTTTATCGGTCCACTTAAGGAACACTAACTCCCTTTCCTTCTATCATCATTTCAAGTAGTTATTTAAGGTATATGAGAAGAGTTTTTATTATATATGATCCAAATCAAGTAATTTAGAATATATTTAAGCTATCCTTAAACAAATAAATATAATCAGGGGGATTATGAAGGTTTTATTTATTATCCTACTAGCTAGCTTATCAGCTCGCCAAGTATATTGTGAAACCTTAGAAGTTGAAGTTTCAATAATTGATCGTCTAACCACTGAAAATGGTGCCTATATAAAGATCCTTAATCATGCTTTTTCCCAAATGGAGCATGAAATCGTTTTCCGTTTTTATCCTCCAAATAGGGCCCATCAAGTTTATAAAAATAAAAAATCAACTTGTAATCTACCGTCTGCTATTGAATTAGAAGACGCAAAAAATGCTCATTTTTCTGTCCCACTTTTTTTGGCAAATTTGTTTGTTTACACTCGTAAAGACTCTCCAATTATTAATCATATCAATGAGCTAGATGGAAAAAGAGTTGTGTATCATGGAGGCTGGCCACTAGGAAAAGCACAGAACAATAAGTTTTCCAAAAAAATTGTCGTTAATACCACCAGACAAGTTTATGATGTACTTATGGCAACAAAGCCTGTCAGAGTAGATGCTGCATTAATTTACCATCCCGATATTAATCTCGTCACCTCAAAAAAAGAAAGAAGCTTTATTCACAAAAACTCTAATCTTGTGGTTACGAGGGTTCTAGATCGACTGATTTGTCACCAAACTGAAAAGAATAAAATTATCTTAAAAGATTTAAATCGAGTTCTTAAAAAAATGAAACTCGAACATAAAATCGATAAAATCTTAAAAGAACACGGAATTATCTAAATTAAAATCAAGATTTAAGACTTATCCCCAACTCTTTTAATTGATCCATATCAGGTATACTTGGTGCATGACTCATCAAATCTGTGGCAGCATTGGTTTTCGGAAATGCAATTACGTCTCTAATATTATCCGTTCCTGCTAGTAACATAACGGTTCGATCAAATCCGAAAGCGATACCTGCGTGTGGAGGTGTCCCATATTTAAGGGCCTCAACAAAAAATCCAAACTTGGTTTGAACTTCTTCTTCTCCCATTCCTAGTACTTTAAACATCTGTTGCTGTACATTACTTTGATAGATTCTTAGTGATCCCCCACCAATTTCGTAACCATTACAAACAATATCGTAGGCTTCAGCAGGAAGGTTTTTAAGCTTATCAACATCTCCAGACATAAAATCATCTAAACACTCTATCTTTGGCATCGTAAATGGATGGTGACAGGCATAGAACCTTCCATCTTCATCATCGTATTCTAAGAGAGGAAAATCATTTACCCATAAGAATTTATAATCACCTGGCCTTATCAAGTCCAGAGTGTGCCCAAAATGTCTTCTTAAAGCATCAGCGCAAGCATGAGCAACAGATTGCTTTTGATCGGCACAGAAAAAGAAAGTTCCATCTTCACTCACTCCTGCTTTTTCCTTTAATTGAGATAAGATATCACTGGAAACAAATTTAGAAATACCACCAGTTACTTCTGAACCATTTAATTTAAACCAAGCAACCCCTCTTCCACCGTGAGGCTTAACAACTTCTAAAAGGGCATCTAGTTCTTTTCGAGAAAATTCTTTCAAGGACTTTGGAACAAAGATCATTTTATTTAAACCTGTTTCAATAACGGATTCAAATACAGAGAAGCCACTGCCTTTAAATAAATCAGTAACCACTGTATGCTCCAGTCCGAATCGAACATCCGGCTTATCTGATCCGTACCTTCTCATGGCCTCAGCGTGGGACATCACTGGCACTTCAAAATTATCATCAAGCTTAAATAGTCTTCGCACTACTTTGGTGGCAAGATTTTTAATATATTCCTGGGTGGCAAAACTAACCTCAATATCGATTTGAGAAAACTCTGGTTGTCTATCCGCCCTTAAGTCTTCATCTCTAAAACACTTACAAATTTGAAAGTACTTATCCGTATTTCCAATCATTAAAAGTTGCTTCATG
>JBFKKF010000383.1:0-2817 GCA_041631355.1 Bacteriovoracaceae bacterium
ATTTTGTTCACAATTCTCTCTCCAAAAGAGCCAATACTAAGATTTCTTGTAATGCCTAGGAAGACGATAGCAGCAATTAGACTTCCAAGAGAATAAATTCTATTTTGAGAACCCGTCATAGTGTCCATCATGGAGGCTTTTTCCATAACTTCTTTAGGTGTACTTAGTGATAGGCCTAGGAAATAGATAAGTATGGCCAGACCAAAATCTATTATTGTTGCTAATGTGTCTAGTAATTTTGAGAGGAAAGTATTTTCTTTATTTTTTTTGTACAGGTTTACTTGGCTTGGTCGCCTAATTCTTGATTTGGTCTCCTTGGGAGATAAATGTTCTGAGGATAGGCTGCTAGAGGACCTTCCGATGCGATCTCTAATATCTAGTTCGATACTTAACTCACCTCGATCACGTCTTTGGGCACCTCTGTAAATAAGTAACTCTCTAACATGATCAGTCAATTTTGTTGAGTCGATGGTAATTTGAGTATTACCTAGCTTTAGTATGTCACCAAGGTAGAACTTCTCTCTTAGGATTTTTCTTCCATTGATATAAACGCCATTTTTGGAATCAGTGTCTTGGATATATACAGTTTTGTGATTAAATAATATTTTACAATGAGTGGAACTACACATTGGATCAGTGATAGTAACTTGTGCTCTACTTTGTGAACGACCTACGATAACAAAACTATTGTCAGCTACTTTAAAAGATTTTTTGGTGCCGTCATCCTCTAAGAGGTTAAAAAATACTTCCATTATTTCCAAAAGTCCTCGTGATAGTTAAAGTTACATAGCTTTCCAACTCTTTGCAAATATAAGTGTATAGGTTCTGGGAATTGAAATTCTGGAACTATATACATCCCCCACAGGTGCGAAGCTAGCGCAATATCGTAAATGGTCAGTTGTGACGAACTATAAAATGGTGTAAGTTTATCATTTAATAATTCATCAATATCTCTGAGTAGGTTGTCTACGAACTGTTGTTTCTTGGTGATTAAGTCTTTAAAAGGCCCACGTTTGGCTTCTTTTTTACTTTGAAAGTAGGTGCGAGAGTCATTATCAAACTCTGGTGTCCAACTCCAATAGGGCATGGCCAAGGAGTGTACATTATTGCCAAATATATTTACTAACTCCTCGAGTTCAATAGCAGGGAAATCCAGTTCTTTAGTATTTAGTTTGTTGTCCTTGTCTAAAAGCTTAATTATTTTGATACTTTCATTGTGAAAATTTCCATCCTGTGTTTGGACAATTGGAAGCATTTTGACTCCAGTAAAGTCAATGGGCGTCTTTTCGTCATCATAGCGTAGAATATTGGATTGATAGCCCTGCTCCAAGAATCCTAAGGCCATCCTTACCCTCACACAATATGGGCAATGTACATAATGATATAACTTCATATAAATCCTTGTATTTATTATATATTCAAAATGCACTAAATAAAAATAAATTGATAACTTATTGAAATTAGCTCTAAGATCATGTAGTGATATAATAGTAAGGACGGGAATATATATGAGTGAGATAGTCAACATTACAGACAAAGCTTTAGACCAGATCAAGGTAATTTTTAATCAGGAGTCGCCTAGTGCAGACAAAGGACTGAGACTTGCCGTTATTGGTGGTGGATGTTCAGGCCTACAATACAAAATTGAATTTTCCCAGCAAAAGGAAAAGGATAATATTATTGAAAGAGATGGCATTAGAGTTTTAATTGACCCTAAGTCTTCGATCTACTTAAAAGATGTTATTCTAGACTTTCAAGATGGTTTAAATGGTAAAGGTTTTGTTTTCCAAAATCCAAATGCAACCAATACTTGTGGCTGTGGAGAGTCCTTTTCAGTTTAATGAGTATTCAGTTTAAAAATTTATTATCAAAACCACATGTTTTCAAATTATCCCATAAAGTGATTCAACTCAAGGGATCAGAGGCTGTTCAGTATCTAAACTCACAAACCACGAATAATATAAATGATTTGCAGGTAAATAGCTTCGGCTTTGGTACTCTACTTGATCGAGTAGGTAAAATAGTTTCGGCATTCGTGATCTGTAGAGAGTCCGAAGAGGATTTATATCTAATAGTCACAGATAACTATATAGGGCCCACGATTGAGCGTATAGAACAGTTTCATATATCTGAGGATTTTGAAATTAAGCTAATAGAAAAGACTGCTTATTTACTAACTAGAAATTCAAATGAGAATGGTTATGTCGGTAAATATTTTTTTGAAAATGACTCCATACTCATTAGTGATCAAAAACTAGAACAAAGTGATAACCGGATCTGGAAGGAATTAAAGGTATTAACAGGTGTTCCTGAGCTTGGACAAGAAGTTAAACCTGGCGAACTAGTTAACAATACCTACTTTGATGAGTTAGCAGTTGACTACCAAAAGGGCTGCTTTCTTGGCCAGGAGACGGTGGCAAAGATTAACACGAGAAGAGGTGCAGCTTATAAGCCGGTGTTATTAAAATTAGAAAAAGTTAAAAGTCTTGAATCTGGAGAGTTACTAATTGATGGAAAAAAAGTAGGGAAAATTTTAAATTCAATGAACACAGAAGAAGCGACCTGCGCTATGGGATATCTTGCCAGGGAATACCGACTAGATAAGGGCTCATTTGAATTTGAGCAAGATGGCAAAAAATTTAGTGCCACTGTTTTTTATTATCCTTACCTTCCAACAACGAATAAAGAAGTTGCACAAGTTTATTACGATGGGGGAATCGCAAGTTTTCAAAATGGAAATTATGATGAAGCAGTTCAAAGTTTTAACCAGGCCATAGAAATTAATCCTAGTTTTGAGGATGCCTATGAAAGTCTTGG
>JBFKKF010000384.1:0-2815 GCA_041631355.1 Bacteriovoracaceae bacterium
AGGTGTCCTCTAGCTCAGATAATTTTTTCAACTCTTCAATTAGCTCATCTACTAGTACAGGGGACATATCAGAGGTGAAGAGTATTTCCTCAAGTTCTTCTAAAACATCTCCATCTATTTTATCTCGACTCAGTATGCTTCCTACTCTTCCCCATACTTGGGATCTCGTTTTTTGCAAACCTTTAAAAAGTCTCGATTCCCAAGACTCCTTCGGAGCTTCTTCGGTGACAACTGATATGGCGTCTTTTTCAATATCTACAGTAGCTGGCCCACTTTCTCTTTCTCTTTTGGAACCTGGCCAAAAAGTTAAACTTAGAATTGAAAAAATCACTAATAGAAATATTCCGAGCACTAATAACAAGTCTATTGTTGTGATCGTCCAACTTAGACCAAGCATATTACTTAATTGAGTATAAAATTCTTGCATAGAAACCTCTTCTAACTTTAGGAGCCTTTTCTATCATTAAGATAATATTTTTGAAAGAAGTTGAGAGTCATTTTTGCAGTCGCCCCCCAAAGCACTAGATCCTGATCTTCTTCAGTATAGTACTTACAATTTGACCTTAGTAAGGGATAAAAGTTTACGGAATAATTATGATTAGATAGTTGCACTGAGCCATGGCTCCAATTATTCGCGTCCATTATACTTTTTAGTGGGGCCAAAATTAAATTATCCCATTCTCCGTTGGATTTGACACTACTCATAAAATCATCAATGGTTTTATTTAACTTACAAACCACAGGTATGATAACTTGATTGCGGGAGGTTTTAACCGGATCAATTATTCCTAGCACCTCCAGGTCAACAGAGGAGAGCAAGGACTCTTCTTCAAATTCTCTAATGGCCGTAAACGTTGGATCATACTCCATATTCGACTTATGGCCTCCCATAAATCCTATCTGTCCTTTGTGAGAAGGCATAGTTTCACTACGTTTAATTAAAACCAAGTGGTTCTCAATGACTAAAAAGCAGACGGCACCATCCCAATTCTTTGCTGGATAGTCTTTACCGGTTATGTTAGACAATTCATCTAATGTTTGTGGAAGGATTGATTTACTAATCATGCAGAATTTAACCTATCAATTCCATTTAATAAGGGCCATAAGAAAGTTTTTTGAGCAAAAGGACTTCTTGGAAGTCATGACCCCACCCGCAGTGGAAAACCCCGGAATGGAGATCCATATTCATCCCTTTGAGCTTATAAAAGCAAGGGATAAAACCAGTGCAGGTCTTTATCTACATACCTCTCCAGAGTTTTATATGAAGGAGCTTCTTGCAATGAACCAAGACTTAACTAATATTTTTAATCTTTCATACTGTTTTAGGGATGAGCCAGATTCCCCAATCCATCGCAATCAGTTTTTAATGCTAGAGTGGTATCGGAAAAATGAACGTTATGAAAAAATAATGTACGATATCGTTGATTTAATAAAATATTGTCAACAATACTTAGCTCAATTTGAAAGACCGATAGTAACAACTGAACATTTTCCGAACGTTACGGTTCAAGAACTTTTTCAAGACTATTTAAACTTTGATATTTTAGACTTTTTAGATTCAGACGATCTCAAAAATAAAATAGAAAAGGATTTTAAAGATGTTCCACTACCACATGCTAGTTGTAGTTGGGATGACTACTTCTTTTTACTGTTTTTAAATAAAATAGAACCTCAATTAATTAATTATCCGTTTCTTTTAATAAAGGAGTATCCTGCTCCTCTTAGTGCTTTATCAACCTTAAAAGAAAATGATCCTCGAGTATGTGAAAGATTTGAAGTCTATATGAACGGGGTTGAGCTGTGCAATTGTTTTAATGAAATTACAGATCATCAAGAACTAAAACTAAGGTTTAAGGCCCAACAACAAGAGAAAAAAATAGTATATAATTATGAGCTCCCTTGGCCAAACCGCTTTATGAAAATCATGAAAGATGGCTATCCAAAATCAAGTGGAATTGCGCTTGGAGTAGAGAGATTACTCCATTCACTCACAGGTATTGAACAACCTTTTTTTAATGATAATTCTTAGTTTATAAAGCGTTGTAAACTTGATGAAGTTTAATAATAACTTCTGACTTTATATGCTGAAAGGGTACTTTCATGGCCCAAGTTTTATGAAATTTTTGAGAATTATTTTTTCTCACTTCATTACTTAAGCTATCGCCATACTTTTCCGCAAGGTTTGCACTTAAAATTGCATACCAAGTATGTAAATCATCTGTGTTCGTTGGAAATGCATCCATAAGCTCTAATGTTTTTTCAACAATGACTCTTTTGATAGTCCACATATTTAACTTTTCAACTTGGTCCTTTTCATACTTAAGCCCTAGGTATTTAACCGCAAAATTAATAGTAAACTGAACTGTCTTCTCTTTTGCCACATCATTTTGACTTTCTAATGTTAAATACTCAGGACCTAACACAATGGATCGATAGACTCCCTCTCTTGAGCCTCCCTGAGCAAGAACGTTAACAAATTTTGAATACTCTACGGAGCTAGCACTCGCCTTCATAACTGCAAGATATAGCTCCTGTAAAAAAGCATAATTATAGCTATTTTTTTCTTGTTCCGACAGTTTTTCAAAACTTGCACCTTGCTCGTGGATTTTTCCATTTTTTTCGTATACCGCGATATTAGTCGCATCACTATTTATTTGAGGAAGCTCTGGCATTTCATACATTTGTTTTTTTTCAGTCTGCTCCATAACCTCTAAACCGAGGAGTCTTTTTGTTTTTAAGGTTGCGTCTTCCAGAAGTTTAAAAAAGTCTAGGGCGTGGGCCTGTGATAAATTGAAGGCCAATAGTAAAAATAAGA
>JBFKKF010000385.1:0-2812 GCA_041631355.1 Bacteriovoracaceae bacterium
AGAAAAATAATAAATTATATAGCGCAAGAGCGCTCCAGCAAAGCGAACTTGTTTTCGATACCTTAAAATCCTTGGGGGGCCATCAACTACACCCCTAAATCGTTCATCCATTATTATCTTCCTTGGTAGAAGGGAGTATGGTCCGTATCGGAAGTCTAGGCTAAATATTTACGAAGCCCCAAATAAACTTGACAATGATGCTCCTTAATAAATAACCAAGGAGAACTCTCGGTCAAGTCATTCATTTGATATAACAGCGTATCTCTGTTACCGTTTTATAAACATTAACATTTACAAATTATTGAGGTGCTTTATGGTTACCACCAGCTTTCTATTTTTCTTACTACTATTCGTACTCATTGGGGTCTCTTCCTCTTTCGTGAGTAAGAAGAATAATTCAGACTACCTTCTTGCTGGCCACGATATTTCCCCTTGGCTTGCGGCATTATCCGCAGTTGCAACCAATAATAGTGGTTATATGTTTATCGGGATGATCGGGTATACTTATACTTCTGGACTCCAGTCTATTTGGCTTATGGTGGGATGGATCCTAGGTGATTTACTAACAAGTTTTTATGTTCATAAAAGACTTAGAGTGGTTACTCAAACGAATAATATTCTAAGTTTTGGTGGAGTTTTATCTCGCTGGCACGGAACTGATTATAGAAGACTAAGACTTTTAGTTGGAATTCTTACTGTTATATTTTTAGGTGTTTATGCTGGTGCTCAGTTTAAAGCGGGATCAAAAGCATTACATGTCCTATTTGGATGGGACTACTCCACTGGTGCAATCATTGGAAGTGTGATTGTCTTTGCATACTGTCTATCAGGTGGGCTTAGAGCTTCCATTTGGACCGATGCCGCCCAGTCAATCGTTATGATTATGGCCATGTTTGTTCTTTTCTATATGGGAATTGATTTCGCAGGTGGACCGTCTTCATTTGTTGATAAGCTCGACAGTATTTCTCCAACCTATTTGTCTTTAACTCCAACAGGGATTGCCATGGATAACCCTGTAGGTATTTTCCTATTTATTCTTGGCTGGTTTTTCGGTGGGATCGGTGTTATCGGTCAACCCCATATTATGATTCGATTTATGACAATTAAAAATCCTGAAAGTATGAATAGAACTAGAGTTTATTACTACTCATGGTTTATTGCCTTTTACGCATTAACTATTTGTGTCGGTCTAATCGCTAGAATCGTTCTTCCAGATGCTGCTAATTTTGATGCAGAACTCGCCCTCCCAATGATGAGTCAAAAAATGTTACCTGAAATTCTTATTGGACTTGTATTAGCAGGGATCTTCTCAGCAACCATGTCTACTGCCGACTCCCAAATTCTAAGCTGTAGTGCTTCATTTAGTCGAGATATCCTTCCTAAGGAACAAGATAGTCTTTTAGTAACAAAACTTACAACTGCGGGTGTAACAATTTTAGCGTTATGTATCGCTCTTTTTGGATCTAAAAATGTATTTGAGCTGGTGCTTATGTCTTGGTCCATACTCTCTAGTGCTTTTGGACCGCTATTATTTATTTATGCTCTCAATAAAAAGGTATCTGAAAACGTGGCCATCTTAATGGTCGTTAATGGGGTGCTCGTAACTTACCTTTGGAGAGAGTTCGGACTGGCTTCATCAATCATATATGAAGTTGCACCAGGTATGCTTGCAGGACTTTTAAGTTATTTCTTTTTTAGTAGAACTAAATATAATGATACTAAGGCACAAGCAAGCGATAGCTAACAAGGAAGTTTTATGGCAAATCAAGATGATTTACTTATTCAACCCAGAATGAACCAGGATATAAACCCGGAATCTTTCCCGGAGTTTTATACACCTGTTACAAAAATTGCAACGGATATTGATTTTCAAAAAGATGGAAAGCAAGTTGGGTTCATGCGGGTTCCTCACTCGCGAAATGATTCTGCGTGGGGTTCTATTCTAATCCCAATCGTTTGTATTAAAAATGGTACGGGACCTACGATCCTTATGACCGGTGGGATTCATGGAGATGAGTTTGAAGGGCCTGTCGCACTTTCAACCCTAGCAAAGACTCTTAAAAAGGAGCAAGTCCAGGGACGAGTAATTATTCTACCTGCCGTAAATCTTCCCGCAGTCATGAACGACTCTAGAAAATCTCCTATTGATGGCCTGGATCTTAATCGGAGCTTCCCAGGAAATAGAGAGGGATCACCTACCCAAATGATTTGTCACTACCTAGATCAAGTGCTTCTTCCTATGACAGATATTGTATTGGACATGCACTCTGGAGGAAAGTCACTAGATTTCGTCCCTAGTGTGGCCATGCATAAACTTGATAATAAAAAACAATACGATGAGACCTTCGAAGCCATGATGGCCTTCGGTGCTCCTTATGGTTTCGTTCATACTGAGGTTGATGGAGAAGGAACTTTTGATACCACCGCTGAAAGAAAAGGTGATGTCTTTTTATTTACCGAACTAAGAGGTGGAGGAACGGTTTCTATTGAAGGTGTTCAAGTTGCAAGAAATGGTATTCGAAATATATTGAAGCATTTTGAGATTGCTGAACTTCCAAAAATAAAATCACCTCATTGGAATGCGACTAAAACCCAAACGATTTTAGACTCTTCCCATCCTGACTGTTACGTGAGGGCACTTACAGAGGGGATTTTTGAGCCTTACTACCCACTTGGGGCAGAGGTCAAAAAAGGAAAATCTATTGGAAGAATTCATTTTATTCACAATTTGAGTAGAAAACCTGTTACTATTCAGGCACAAACAAGTGGAATGATAATTGCTAAGCGGGCACTAGGTTGGGTTGCCCCCGGA
>JBFKKF010000386.1:0-2808 GCA_041631355.1 Bacteriovoracaceae bacterium
AGAAAAAAGCGACTAAGAAAGTAGCTAAGAAAAAAGCGACTAAAAAAGTAGCTAAGAAAAAAGCGACTAAGAAAGTAGCTAAGAAAAAAGCAACTAAGAAAGTAGCTAAGAAAAAAGCGACTAAGAAAGTAGCTAAGAAAAAAGCAACTAAAAAAGTAGCTAAGAAAAAAGCGACTAAGAAAGTAGCTAAGAAAAAAGCGACTAAAAAAGTAGCTAAGAAAAAAGCAACTAAGAAAGTAGCTAAGAAAAAAGCAACTAAGAAAGTAGCTAAGAAAAAAGCGACTAAAAAGAAAAGCACAAGAAAGCCTAATGCAGCTTTTATGAAACCTTTAACTCCTTCTAAGGAATTAGCAGAAATTGTTGGAGCTAAGGCCATTCCTAGAACAGAAGTTGTTAAAAAACTATGGCAATACATTAAAATGAACAATCTTCAAGATGCAAAAAACAAAAGAAATATCAATGCTGATGCTAAATTAAAGCCAGTATTTGGTGGAAAGAAAACTGTTTCAATGTTTGAAATGACAAAATTAGTTTCTAAGCATTTAAAATAAATTTATCCCAGAAATGCGTTTCTTTCGGCCCTACTCTTTATGAGTGGGGCTTTTTTTTAAAAGGCAAATTGAATTGCATCTTTATAGCGCTTAAGCATATTTTGAGGCAAAAGGTTAAGCTTTGGATTTAGTTTAAAAAGACTGTGACAATGAGGGGTAGGATTTCCATTAGTATATTCTTTGTTCCCTTCTAGGTAATCCAGACAAGTTTTAGTGTAATTATCTATATATTCTGGGAAATGTCTTGATAGAATTCGAATTTTTGCCATATCACTTTTATTCTCCTTAAAAATCCCACCAGGCAGTGGATCAATCTTAACTAGCTTTTTAAGGACTTCTTCGCGGCGTTGATAATTCTCACCCAGCTCTCTTAACTGAGTTATGGCCATATCCATGGCGGTCTTAGTCATCTTCGAATCTTGCAGGTATTGGGTCAAGAGATAGAAAGATTTATCTTTTGGAGTTAATTCATTTTTCAAGTCTAATAGACGATAGGATCTTTTTTTCTTAGTTTCAGAGTTGGAAAATAGTCCTTTAGTGATCTCTTTTTTCACCTTTTTAAAGCAATCTGGGTGGATGTTATTGACGATATTTAGTTGGTTTTCCTTTAAAGCATAGACTTTAGCTAAAATAATGTTTTTTAGACTAGGTTTATCACAATAAAATTCACTAATGGTGTCTTGAGTGAATTTATCTATATAGGGCCATAGGGTTTTTGGTATTGCTCCATTGTCTACTAAGACCTGAGTAAGATGAAAGGCAAATTCTTTTGAGTGTTTGTAATTATAAAAATAGATCTCTGCATTTGAAAAGCAGTCCTTACTTCCCAGTTTAAAGCATTGCTTTAGCATCTTTACGAGAACAGTGTCTCTTTTTTGGATGAAAATCTCGTTATTTTTAAAAAAGGTCCAATTAGAGATCTTTAACAATAGAAGCTTTTGATCTTTGTCGATAAATCTATTTTTAGTCAACTGATCCAGGTAGTGAATTCCCATGGACTCAACCAATGAGGACCAAGTTTTATCCCGCTTAGATGGCTTTATGTCCAGTGCATGGGCGAAAAACTCCTTGAAGTTATTTTCGCTCTCCAAAATACTCAGGTCTTCCATGGTATATATTTGTCTTGATTGAACCTGTGAAAAGGCCAGAGACATGAAGAGATAAACGCATAGCATTGTAAGTATTTTATTGCCCATGATAAATTCTATCTTGTCCAAATATTTGAGTCAAATTTCTGCTTTCAAAGATGAGTAATTTCGGCTAATAGTAATTAGTTTTTCTTACAAATCATATTGAGGGATTATGGTCTATAATTTAGTTGAAAATGAATTGACAAATGCACCTGGGTGGAAAGTTATCGGTTATCCATTATATCTTGAATATCTGGCAAGTGAAGATAATGGCTCCTATTCAGATTTGTATGAAGTCATCTCCTATGTAGACAAGGCCCAAATGTCGATTGATTTTAAATGGCATATTGAAGCAGCAACGGCCCAATTCTTACTCGGTGTTTATCCCTTAGAAAAGATTATTCGCGTTGGGTCTAAACATCTAAATTACGAGTTGACCCTACTTACAGTAGAGGAGAAGTCGCCATCTACCAAATTAGATGAACTTAGGGATCACAGTATTAAAATTGCTGAGATTCCCTTAGAAAACACTCCCACTGTTATTGAGTATATCTCTCGAACCCATGAGCTTCCTTTGTTTAATGAAGCCGAATTTGAAAATGTCTTAACTAAATCAAAAGAGCTTTCAAATGTATTAGTAGATGAAATATCAAAATACCGTCAATCGCTCTTTGAAAAAGTTTCTGATTATGGTCTAACCCTGACGGCGAATTTTATGCTAATAAGAATTCACTTATTAAAGTTTTTGGCCATTTTATCAAATCTTGATCATGATAAGACAGGCCATGAGGTTAAGCGAATTTTTATTGAGAGCTTAAGGCGTCTAATCGATGATTCAATAACAGCTCATATGAAAGGCCATAAAGGTCAAAAGAAGGCACTTCCTAAACATCTTAAGTACAGTTTTTTGATGGCCAAAAAATTCTCAGAATATTGCCCTGCTATTGTTTTGGCATGGATACTTAGAAACTCCGTGAGGATTATGGCCACAAGATTTATCGCAGGCGAATCCATTCAAAAAGCTTCTCGCTCCTTACAAGGTCTTTATAAGACGGATCGTGATGCCACGATTGATCAGCTAGGAGAGCTGGTGGTTTCAACTAATGAAGCCGATAAGTATACTGATG
>JBFKKF010000387.1:0-2805 GCA_041631355.1 Bacteriovoracaceae bacterium
GCGTTTGAAGCTTTGAATAATTCTGCAAAGTTTAAAGGTTCAAATTCACAGTTGATATATCGAGATTCGACATTTAAAGTTGGTGCGTTGTTTACTTTCTAGGATAACTTATGGCCACATTTGCTTCAATCGTTGCAATCATTCATTTTTGTGTATTTTTATTTTCACTATATTTATATAGGGTTGCTTCAGTCCAGTCAGGTTATGTAAGAAAGGATCATATATACTTTATTAAGTGTATAATTACTTTTGTAGGTATTAGTATTATTTGTACAAATGCACTTGCAATTCTAACAAGCCAGGACCATATGACAGCAGTTGGGTTCTCGGCAACGCCGTTATTTCCATTCCTATTGGTGTTGAGTTCCTATGTGGTGGTAAATCTCGTGAAGAAGTTGAAGTATCTACCTGTGTTTTTTGCATGTGTGTTGAGTTGGCCCCTCACACTATTGTTTAACTTAATGTTTTCAAATTATATTGTGAGTAACTTTCTATAATGAAATCCCATGTTAAAGAATTAGAAGAAAAGATTATCAAGCACAAGAATCTGTACTATCAGGGTAAACCTGAAATTTCAGACTTTGAGTACGATCAGATTGAAGAAGAACTACGAAAATTAGATCCAAAAAATGATGTATTAAACTTAGTGGGTTCAGAGGTATTTTCAACGAATAAAATTGAACACAATCAAAAAATGCTATCACTAGCAAAAACTTATAAGTTAGAAGAGTTAGAGAAGTGGAGAGATAAAAAGCCAGTTGTATCAACGTTTAAAATAGATGGTTCAAGTTGCTCTGTTATCTTTAGAAAGGGATTTCTAAAGATAGCAAAAACGAGAGGTGATGGTAGGTTTGGAGAGAATATAACAAATAAAATTTTATTTATGTCACATGTTCCTAAATCACTACCTAAAGATATCGATTGCGAAATAAGAGGTGAGGTTTATTGCACAGAGGAGAATTTTTACAAGCTTACTGTTGAGATGGAAAGAGCTGGTTTTGAAAAGCCCTCGTCTCAAAGAAATATTGTAGCCGGTCTACTTGGAAGAAAAGAAAATATTGATTTGTCTCGCTACTTGAGCTTTCAGGCATTTGAGTTATTAACTGATGAGATTGAGATAAAGACAGAGGAAGATAAATTTAAACTCTTAATTGAGCTTGGATTTGAGACCCCTGAGTATAATATAAATAAATCAATGAGCGATTTGGAGTGTAGATTAGAAGAAGCAAAGCAATTTATGTCAGAGGGAAACTATCTTATTGATGGACTTGTTTTTACATATAACGATATTTTATTGCACGACAAACTAGGCGAAACCGCCCACCATCCAAGATACAAAATGGCCTTCAAGTTTCAAGGAGAAACAAAAACCACGAAAATTAAATCAATATCCTGGCAAGTATCTCGTAACGGGATACTTACACCAGTGGGAAATGTAGAAACTGTCGAACTAAGTGGAGCTAAGGTAAATAGGGTGACATTACATAATTATGGAATGGTAGAAATTCATAAGTTAAAAGCTGGTGATGTAATTGAAATAGTTAGATCAGGAGAAGTTATTCCAAAATTTCTTGAAGTGAAAGAGAGAAGTGAAAATGAATTTAAAATACCTGAAAACTGTCCCAGTTGTGAACAAAAGCTATTTGTGGAAGATATTCGGCTTGTCTGCAAAAATCCACAGTGCCCAGACAAGGTTAAGTATGAGATTTTAAACTTTATTCAGAAGATAGGTATTGATGATTTAAGTTCAAAGCGACTAGAAGAGATGATTAAAATGGGCTTTGTGCACGACATTCCTTCCTTATATTTGCTAACAAAAGAACAACTTTTATCCATGGATAAAGTAAAAGATAAGTTGGCCGATAAACTTCTAGCGTCGATTGAGAAGTCCAAAGGTGCAGACCTAGTTACATTCCTATCAGCATTGGGAATAAGTGGTGGCGCATATAATAAATGTGAAAAAATTGTATCCTATGGATATAATACTATTGAAAAAGTATTAGATTTAAAACGAGAGCAATTGGAGTTGGTTGAGTCCTTTGCGGAAAAATCTGCAACAGATTTTGTAAATTCGTTAGCAACCAAACAAAAAATTATCGAAAAATTAGTAAGTTATGGATTTGAATTTTCCACACCACTTGCATCAGCTGTAGACAGCAATATTTCGGGATTAAAATTCTGTATCACAGGAACATTGTCCATGAAAAGAAGTGAGTTACAAAAGATTGTGAAAACAAATGGTGGGATTGTTCAAAGCTCAGTTAGTAAAGAGACTGACTACTTAATTACTAATGATATCGAAAGTAGTTCATCTAAGTTTAAAAAAGCTAAGCATTTAAACATTCCTATTATTAATGAAGATGCGTTCTTTGCACTTATAGGAAAGTAATGTTGAAAACAAAATTAGATTTTGAGTGTACTCGCTGCGAGTACACAACACCTAAATGGTTAGGCCGTTGTCCGCAGTGTAGTGAGTGGAATACCTTTGAGGAACAAAAGTGTAAAAAGGTTAAGGAGGATAAAAGGGAAGGTCGGGCCGCCAATAATCCACAAAGACTTAGTGAGATCAGTGTGGATAAAAGTATAAAATACTTTACTCAGATCAATGAACTCGATCGTGTTTTAGGTCATGGATTAACAAAGGCATCAATAACTTTACTGGGGGGAGAGCCTGGTGTGGGAAAGTCCACAATTTTACTAGAGATGTGCAAAAGACTAAGTATGAATTATCAAGAGCATAAAATCTTATATATATCTGGCGAGGAAACAAATTCACAAATTGCACAGAGGTGTAAAAGAATTGGA
>JBFKKF010000388.1:0-2804 GCA_041631355.1 Bacteriovoracaceae bacterium
TATTGTCAAATAATTTTGAAAACTAACTCGACACGGAGGCCAAGATGAAAATATTTAGTCTACTAGTTCTTATTTATTCGTTTAATTTATTTGCAGAGGTCAGAGTTGGTGGATACTTTTATAACTCTCAAACTAAGGATCAAGTAAGACTTCTATGTGCGGATATTGATTCGGATAATCCTGATAGATGCACAGAAGCTTTTCTTTTTGTCATCCCTAGAGATGGAAGCCGTCCTCATCAACTTCACGATCACAAATCATTTCCGATGGATGCTTCAAGTGAATCATTGGCAGCGAGATATTATTATATGACTGTTGTTAAAAATGCCACGATCCAAAGAAGATCCTTTGGAGCTCTTCCGTGGGTAATGTACAACACGTTGAAACTTAATTATAAATTCAATAAGTCACTTGAAATTTTGTTCACTCAAAACGAAAATGATTTTAATAAAGCAATTAAATTAACCCCTAAAAACTTTAAAGCAATGATTCAATCCATTGAGGAGCTTCTTTAGTGGAATTGGTCTTTGGGTTTATCCTCGGTTCTATTGTTGCCGCAGTAGTCGTGTTTTTATTAGTTAAGCAGTTCTCAAAATTACAGGAAAGCCGCTTCCAAGTTTTAGCATCAGAAATCCTAGAAAAGAATACTGGTATTTTAAAGGTTCAAAACGAAGAGCAATTAACCAGTCTGGTTAAACCTTTTAACGAGAGGGTTAAAGAATACCGGGACTACCTTGAACAAATGCATAAATTTGATTTACAGGATAGGGAAAGCTTACGGGAGAAACTGAATCAAATGCTTCACTCTGCTCAAAAGATTGAAACAGAGGCAGGACAATTGACTAGGGCCCTCACCTCAGATGTAAAATTTCAAGGTGCATGGGGAGAGCTAACTCTAGAGAAGATCTTAGAATTGGCGGGGTTGAACAAAGGACAAGAGTATTTTACTCAAGAGGTCTTAAAAGATCATGAAGGGCAAGTTTCAAGACCAGATGTTATAATCAAACTTCCAAATGATTCCTCACTCGTGATTGACTCTAAGGTTAGTCTTAGTGCCTATTTTGATTATGTAAATGAACAAAACTCAGAAGCGCTAAAAAAACTCAAAACTTCTGTTGTAAACCATATTGATAGTTTGTCTAAGAAAAAATACCATAACTTAGATGGACTAAATTCTCCAGACTTCATCTATCTTTTTATTCCTGTTGAAGGTGTCTATGCACTAATGCTTAAGGAGTTTCCAGAGATTATTGATGAAGCATTAAAGAAAAATATTATCTTAGTTTCTCCTGTAAACTTGATGGCGAATTTGAAGACAGTTGCTTCTTTATGGCGATTGGAAAAACAGTCTCGAAACGCACAAGTTATGGCCCAAAAAGCTGGTGCGATGTATGACAAGTTTGTTTCAATCCTAGACGATATAGAGAAAATGGGTAGCTCGCTTACAAAAGCACAAAGTATCCAGGAAGACTTAGTGAAGAAAATATCAACAGGTAAAGGTAACCTGATGAACAGGGCCGAAGAACTAAAAGCTCTAGGGGCCAAGACCAGTAAAGAAACAAAATCAAATTTTTTAAATTAATAGAGGTATTGTTATGATGAGAAGTTCAAACCCAGCATTAAATGACAACGTATTTGCAGATGCAGGCACGTCAACAAATTACATGACCATTTCGGGAACAGTAAACAAGTCATTCATCTTAATCTCAATTTTAATGGCGCTAGCTTATTATACCTGGATTCAGATTATGCCAGATACTTCCGTGGTAAATCCAAGTGACCCTCAAGCAATGAAACCCATGCTTAATATTTCAGGTTGGATGATTGGGGGAACAATTGCAACTTTTATATTGGCCTTAATTATAATATTTAAGAAAACGACAGCACCTTATCTAGCACCTGTTTATGCTGCAGGTGAGGGGATCTTATTAGCAACAATCTCAGGAATATTTGAAATGAAATATCCGGGAATCGTCTTTCAAGCAATCAGCCTTACCACTGGTGTTTTTCTTGCATTACTTATTGCTTATAAATCTGGGTTGATTCGTGCCACGGAAAACTTTAAGCTTGGCATTGTTGCCGCGACAGGTGGAATTGCAATCCTGTACCTTATCAACTTTGTGATGGGCTTCTTTGGACATTCCATGGGATTTATCCATGAAGCAACGCCAATTGGAATAGGATTTTCTGTCGTAGTTGTTATTATTGCTGCCCTTAACTTAGTGCTAGATTTTGACTTTATTGAAAATGGTGAAAAAAGACGAGCTCCAAAATATATGGAATGGTATGCGGCGTTTGGGTTACTAGTTACCCTAGTGTGGCTTTACCTAGAGATATACAGGTTACTAGCGAAGATGAGGGATAGAAGGTAATAATGCTTATAGCTATTGGAGCTATACTTCTAGTTGTCATATCCTTATTGGTTTACAAACCGGCCCTGGGTAAAAAACCAGGTTTATATATTTTCTTAATTTTTACTTTGAGCATCCCCCTAGTTTGGGTTGTATTTATATTTGGCCTGGCTGGTGCAGATTCTTCTAATTTTATTCTTATGGGGTTTGGATATTTATTAGTAATTATATTTTCACTCTTGAGTCTTTGGAAAAAAAAGTTCTTATGGGTTGTACCTGTTGGGATGATCTTACTAATAGTGGGAGCATATCAAAATACACAATTTTGGAAAAACGAGAATACTTCTCTCTGCACTGATTTACGAAATGATCCATTTTGTATCGAGACAATGACCAGTTTTAATTGCTCCCAACATTCTGAAATGGGAGCCTTTAACTCCGTAAATATTTGCA
>JBFKKF010000389.1:0-2797 GCA_041631355.1 Bacteriovoracaceae bacterium
ATTACACCTGAATCAAAGTATGCGCTATTCTCTGAGTAAGCAAAATAATTGCCATTTACAGGATTACTAGTAAACACCGGTCTTATCTTATAAGGACTTATACTATTCCACTCCTCAGCTGCTTCATTAAATGCATCAACTGTTTGACCTGATACTTCATCAACAGAGGTGCCTGAATCAAAACCATCTAAAGATAGCGGGTCCGGATTTACATAGATAAAAAGATCTTTATCAACGCGGTTCCATTTCGTTTTCTCACCAACTTCATTAATAGACTCAGTAAACGAATAAGCTAATTGGCATGAAAACAATGTAAAGATGAGTAATTTAGCGATCATGTATTTTTTTTCTAATTATATGAGCAAATAAGGCAATACAACCCAGGATAAACGCAAGCCAATAAGCCGAAACTTTTCGGGACTCTCTTTCTGCGGACGCTATACTTCGACCTCTTCCCCTGTTTTTATATACAGTGTTAACTTGAGACTCTTTTTGTAATTCATATTTATCTTTATACCTTTCAATGAATTTTTCCTTCTTTACCCATTCGGCTAATGCAAAAAATTGGTCTATGCCCATTTGACTTACATCTGGATAATTTGGAAAAATTTGATTTATTAAAACTGTTTTATTACCAAATTTTTTTAAAGAAAACTTTCCTAGACCTAGATTCATCACACGGAACTTACCATTATCATTTTTAAGCATTAAAACAACACTTTCTCCAGCTTTAAACTCGGGACTACCAATGACCTTATGAACTCTATCGCCGATTACTCCACCTGGATAATAAACTTCAACAACTCGGTCGTCACTTGGTTGAAACCCCATCCATTTATTGGCCAATAATACTGCTTTTGATTCAAACTCTCCTTCTCCAACTTCCATTGACTCAATATTTATTACATCACCAACTAGGATAATTTCGGCCTCCTTAGTCTGTTTTTTTATAGTTAATGGTATAAAACTACTGGCGAAAGAGTTTAATGCCACCCCTAAGATAATTATTATACATATGTAATTTTGCATAGTTACACCCGCGCTAGATTGGTATCACTATGTATATCGGCAAACTTACTCAAATACTTGAGTGTAATTATTGGTTATTTGAACTCAATTATATGATTCGCAATTTCTCTGAAGCGAGGGTTCTGGTCAAGTAGAACAATAGTATTATTTTTCAAGATTAAATTCTTTAATAATCCACATAAATCTATAAGTTCTTTATCAGAGAGTCCAAATGAAATATTCTCAAAAAATATAATTGAGTTCTCAAGATTTTTTTGGATTTTATTTAGAAGATATATTCTTTGAATCTCTCCACCTGACAATGAGTTAATTTGCCTATCGAGAGAGAGATAATCAAGATTCAAAATTTTTAAATACTCAAATATTCTTTGAAATTTAGGAGTGAGCTTTATATCTGCTACAACATCTGCTAATGGTGAAGTGTATGCTTCATGTACAGTCCTTTTACCATCAGTAATATCTGCATAAATAGACTTCAATTTCTTACCATTACAATCTTCACACTCTAACTTTATATCATCAAGAAATTGCATTTCTATAGTCAAGGCACCTTTCCCCTCGCACTTAGGACAACTACCAAGTGCTGAGTTATACGAGAGGTGGCCATCTTTAAGACCTAGTACTTTTGCTGAGGGAGTTTTTATATAATGCTTTCGTACTACAGAAAATAATTCAGTCATACTTCCAACTGTTGATCTTGAGGTATATCGATTTAGGTTAGCATCAACAATGATGACATCAGAAAAGTCAGTTGGACCACTGATTTTTCTTACCGTCCCTTTATTTATATTTAAGTATTCTCCATACACATTATAATATAACTCATTAGCAAGAATATTAATCAAACAGCTTGTCTTGCCTGTACCAGAAGAACCTGTCACTAAATTGATTCCCCCAACCAGAAGTTTGAAGTCCTTAAACTTTTTGTCATAGATTTCAGGATTATACACCTGTATTTTTTTGGATGAACTTATAGCCGGTGATACAAGCTTGGCCTTATTGCGGGGAAACTTAAAATCTTTCATCGCACCGGAATAAATAATCTCTCCACCTAAATGCCCGGCCCTAGGACCAACCTTAACCAAATAATCAGACTTTTTTATTAAATAATCGTTATGCTCTATAATTATAATTGTATTATTTTGCTTAATGAGCTTTTTAAGACCTATGTGTAACGCCTTCATCTCTGACTCAGCTAGTCCAAGACTAGGCTCATCAAATACAAATAACGAGTTAGTTCCTTCATATGAAAGATACTTTAATAATAATAGTCTCTGGTATTCTCCTGCAGAGATTGTTTTAGACTTTCTATCTAGCTGTAGATGGCCAAGACCAATATTGAGTGCTGTTTCTAAAATAGTAACAATCTTTTCATAAGCCTTTTTAGCCTCTTTTGATACAATAAAAAGATCTTTCTGGTGATCTTTCACCAACTCCAAGCATTCTCTAATTGATAAGGTCATCATCTTAGGAATCGCTAATTTCAAACTTTTATCCAAAAAGAACTGACGGGAAAATCGCTTAAGCCTTACCCCATTACAATCAGTACACTTCGATGATTTTTGAATATTTCGTATAAATATCCTCACATTCATTTTATACTTTTTACGTTCTAAATAATTAAAGTACTTTGTAAAACCTTGATACTGACCACTTCCCTTATATAGAATTTCCCAAAATTCATTTCCAAGCTCAGCAATGGGTTTTGTTACAGAGACCTTACTTTTCTTTAATTCCGAAATCAATTTTTCATGCTGCCCAGAAAATC
>JBFKKF010000390.1:0-2797 GCA_041631355.1 Bacteriovoracaceae bacterium
GGAAAAACTCGAGCAGATATTCCTGAGTTAATACAAAAAACTAGGGATGTTATTAAAGTTGGTATTGAGGAAATGAATAAAAATTACGGATAACTAGTAGATATAATCCAGTCTAAAAGTACCCACTATCTGTTTGAAATTATCCTCATCTTGATCACCTGTTTGTGAGGAAGTGCTAAAATCGGCAGTCATATAGAGTTTTTTCCCAACAGGACGATTCATATTTAGTCCATAGGTAACTAGATTCGTAACACCTCGGTCTGAATTTTCAATATAATTAGTACTAGCAATACTAGCATAAAGCGTAGGGTTAAATAATCCCCATAAAGTAGGAAAGATCGCATCGAGCCTAGACGTTATAGCATTAGCATTTAAGGTTTCTGAGCTCTCATCATCATAGCGAACTACGTTGTAGTTATTATACCAATAAAGAGTTGTGTAACCTAAAAGAACTAATTGCTCGTAGTTAAAACCAAAAGAACTATTACTATTGGTATCTAGGTCTGCCGCAGTTTTTGCATAGTTAATTCTGAAAGTTGATGGGTTATTTTGAAAAATTTGCATCTCTTCAGATAAGGTGGCACCATAAGCATTACTAGCAAATTCTAATTTTTCATCTGCATCAGTATCATCAGCATTATAAGTATAATCTAAATCCAAATACATGGTGGCAGGAGCGCTGTTATAGATATGCTCAAAATTGGTTTTAAATGCCGCTTTTACAAAATAGCTATTAAACGGAAGTAACGTTTCACTGGTTGAAGTATATTTCGTATAGGATGCACTAAGCTCAGGAGCAAAAGATAAAGCAGAATTGGGATAAAATGAATACCTCGTAAAAATATCTGCCGTGTAATAAGTGGAGCTGTAGTCTTCTGTGTTTAAACTACTTTTATCATCCTCAGATGTTGCTGTTACATTGTCATTAGAACCATAAACGATTCCCGCTTTCAAATAATACGGCGGTATTGCAGTAGGTCTACCGTTTCTCATTTTAAATAAAAGAAGTTCGTATTTTTTCTGTAAATCCCTGATCTTTTTTCTAATGGTATCAGCAAGTCTGCTATCTTCATCAACTTCTAATGCCTTTTCGTATTGAGGAATAACGTAATTTTTAACGGCACTAAAAGCATCAGGTCGTCTCTCTACTTTGAGTAGATAGATATCTGCTATTTGGGTTCTAGAGGCTTGTAAGACATCTTTTTTATCTTCTTCGGGAAGTCTTTCAATCATGCTGTAAAAAGTAACTGCTTTTTTATAGTCCTCTATTTCTTGAGATATTGAGGCAATGTAGTAGAGAGAGACCGCCATTTTATAGCGATTTTTAACTGATCTTTTAAAAGCTATCCTTGCTTTTCGCATTTTCTGGGCAACGTAGAGAACCTGGCCGTATTCATAAAAAATATCTTTAGCATTGTAGTTGGCATCTATCGCTTTCTCTAGGTATTCTTCAGCTAATTCGTAATCATTAATCCGAGAGTAGCACATACCTCTCCAGTAATAAATTAACCCCTGTAGCTCTTTAGCCTTTTTAGATTTTGGGGGAATTTTCTTTTGTACTTTATCTAGAATTTCAATTACATCTTCATAGCGGCCCTGCTCAAACCTAATTAATATTTTTGTAATAAAGGATTGAGTTTTAGACACTTTTTTAGATGCTTCTTTTTTATCTTGAGCAAAAACCTGGGTTTCAATCAAGAGCAAAAATAAAATACTTAATAAAATTCGCGACATAACTACCAATTTAACTATTTTTAATATAGAAAAATTATACTTAATTTATGCTATCAATCAAAGCAGAAGAAGATACCTCCACATATAAAAAAAGCGGAGTCTAATGCTCCGCTTTTTTTGTATTTTAATTTCTAGGTTATTTCCTGATTAGTTCCCACCGGTATCTTTATTTACATTAACCCGTACTCTAGTTTTTCCTGGAGGTGGGGCCACATAATTGACGTCAGTATTGTAAATACTATTAGGTTGATTACAAGTCGAGCAGTCTTCTGGAAGTGGTGGTGGCGGTAAGTAGTCAGCTTCTTGTTTAACAGTTCCATCTGGATTTAACATCTGACTGCCATCAACTATTTCTCCTTCAGAGTTCACAAACGTTCCATCAGTTTTTAACACCCCATCCGATGTAACAATACTACCGTCAGGCATGACAACTGTTCCATCTGGCTTCACAATTGTCCCATCTGGATTTAGGACACTTCCGTCTTCAAGTACTTTTACATCATCAGGATTAATATTTTGTTCCATTTCATTAAATTCACCTTTTAACATCTCAGGATTTTCAAACTCACCTGCAGGGGTTGGACCTTGAGTGTCAAGCTTAGGCGCCACATATTCAACTGTTGGTGCCTTATCCAATGGTGGCATTTGATCCACTGGCTTAATATCTAGCACAACAACCTCTTTAGCAACTCCCGTTTCAACATCGACTTTAAGTAATTGCCCATCATCATTAATTTTATAACCTTCTGGTGGTGCGTACTCACCATTAGTAGTCGAGCCACCCATGCTATTACTAACCCATTCGCCAGTATTTTTATCAAATGTAGAATCTATCCCTGGAGGTATAATCGTCCCAGTTTCTACGTGAACCATAACACCATCGGCAGGCTTAATATCGTCACCTTTAACAAAGCCCTTAGAGGCTTCCATATCTATCTTAGGCCCATCCTCTTTTTTTGCTTTGTCCATCTGGGATAAGTCAACTTTCATAACTTTTTGAATTTCACTTTTTAAAGCAGAGTCATCTCCGGCAACCACTTGTCCACTAAGTCCTGGAGGTACA
>JBFKKF010000391.1:0-2792 GCA_041631355.1 Bacteriovoracaceae bacterium
AAAACGGTTGTAGAGAAGAAAGAGATCAACTTCGCGCACAACTTGGTGAGGGACTGATTGAAGGGTCAGGACAAAGTAATATTGATGGGTCTTCCAATAGGGACGAAGAAGGCAAAGACAAGGTCGAGCAAGCAAAAATTGAAGAAATGGATAAAGGGGCCATTGGCCTAAGCTATCAGGCATTATTGATTGAATATTTGAAGGCGAGAAGTGAAATTGTTATGGCCAAATTTGTTGATACAGAGCCAGAAGAAAAGCAATTATTAGAATTAAGCCAGTTTATTGACTCAACTAACTTTAGAGAAGTTCATAAGGACAGAGTCACTGATGGACGAGTTTTTAATGTAAGTGAAATTGCCCATACCGAAGTTCTTTACGGGTGGGGGATTGAAGAAAAGTGTAATTTCTTTTGTCACCTAATGAACACATTTGTGAATGTTGCTTCCCTTGGTGGATTAATAAGTGAATCAGACTTAAAAAATATATGGACCGTTGCAGGTGTCGGTTTAGGTGGTGTTGTTGGTGGAGCAATCACAAACAGTATTATTGATACTGCAATCGATGAATCTCATGAGGGGGATATTAACACCGTTGGACGCAGGAGTCTCCCTCCTCAAGTAGATGCATTGGAAACTGCTTGGCATTATGATGAATCGGACGATATTTTTGCTGTCCCTGAGTTTATTGATGTGCAACAAGTTAATAAAAAATGTGTGAGTAGACGTTGGTACGGATGTAAAAAAAGATTTTCTGGATGGCTACGCTTTTATGTGGGACCTAGACATCGATCAGCTCATTGCGAAGTTGAAGGAAGAGCTTCATCTTGTGTTAAGTCGGGTTATATACTGGAAAAAGAACAAAGCAATAATAGTTTACTCCCAAATTATTACTTACTTGATCCTACAAAACCATTATTTGTTGCTGATGAAAAAGTTTCACTAAATGTCATGCCTGGAACAAATAGTACTCTTGCAGAGATGATTAATAATGGAAATCGTTCTGCACTTCAGTTTTTAAAACGTGAGGTCACTAACGTTGGTACGAGAACTATAGATGGTCAGCTGTATTGGAAAAAGGGTAAGTCAGGCTACGATGATGGCTTTGACCCAGATAATGAATGTTTAAATAATTACTTTGATCTCAATCCAGATATTTCTGAAGATGAAAAATCACGAATAATTGCGGCCCACAATTCTGAGACAGGGGAGGGCTTGTCTCTCAATGAAGCAGAAACAATTAGGAACTGTGTTCAGAATCTGACAGAAAATTTGGAAGCTTCGGCCGCAGCAGCTGATGTTAGTGGGAAGTGGCCAATTGCATTTGATCCATTTATTGAGTCATTGAAACGAGGATATTTTTATCCAAGAGCTTCCAATGGTACAATACTAAAAGAAAAGGTGTTTAGTGAGGACCATGCTAAGGCCATTATTAATGGTGCTAAAAAATATGCAACATGTTTTACGTTAAAAGACTGTGGTGCTACTTTGGAAGGACGCTCTGAAAATGATTTAGGTTTTGCTGCGTTGTTTGAAAGCGAAGAAGAGGCAGCACAATTTGCTCAATATACCTATGATATCCACTATGTTTGGAGCCATATTAGCAGTAATAATTTTATGGGTTATCCGTTAGCGAATATGTCTAGCTACTTTTCAGAAATGGAGCGGGCCTTAAGAACAATAAGAGAAAATACGATAACTAGTTTGAATAATACTTATCAAGTTGCTGACTTATATCAAAGCAACCAAGATCAGCTAATTAGCGAATACTCGGCACTAGGTGAGCAAGCTGGGCTTGGAACGAGATCTCAAAATATCCAGTTTAGAGATCCTTTTATAGATTTGTTTGGTCAGTTAGACTTTCAATCAAATGTTAATTCGGAAGCATTTCAAAACTCGATCATCACTGGGGAGCAAGAAGGTAAGTTTAACGAAGCCGAAGTTAGGGCCTTAAATTCTGGTTTAAACTCGCTGGTAAGAAGCAGAAATGTAAAGGCAGAAGAAGATGAACTTAAAGATGCTATTAATAACTTAAATCAACAAGATAAAGAGTTTTTGAAAGACAGGTCCAAGGAATTAGAACTTGCTAGTAATCCGCTAAACTCATTTTCTGTTAAGGGAAGTAAACCTGGAAGCGGGAGCAGTGGTGTTGGTAAGATTAAAAGCGCACTTTCAAGCCTCTCAGATCAAATAAAAAACTTAAAAAATCGTTTTAATGACGATGAGGGGGGATCAAGTTTTGAATATACTCCGTCTTCACGAAGTTTTTCTGGCCTGGGTGGTGCTGGAGTTAGTAGTTCACCATCTAGAGGAACTAGTGCAAAATACAGAGCAGATCATGGTCTCTCTAGTTCTGAAGTTAAAAGATTACTAGCTGATGCCAAAAGACGAGCAGATCTAAAAAAGGTATACGCAAGTGATTCTATCTTTTCTATAGTCACAAAGGCATATCAGAGAAATTATGGTCTTGTACTTGAGGCAACAGACGCACCAGTAATTGAAGTCAAGTCTGATAAGCGAACAAAACTAGGTGTTAAAGAAACCAATGAATTGAAAACATTATTAGATCAGAGAGCTAAATAACTAGCTATTGGGCGGCAATATCTTCTTCAGGTTTATTACTAATAAATTTGAAAAGACCATTCCCAATAGCTTTTATGGCGTAGCCATAAGGCTTTAGTTTTTTTCTTAGATTATAAATATGAACATCTAGTGTGTTTGGATGAATAGCGATATTCTTCCAAATTAACTTTACAATTTCGTTACGATGAAGAGTTTTCTGTTCTTTAACGTTAA
>JBFKKF010000392.1:0-2789 GCA_041631355.1 Bacteriovoracaceae bacterium
ACCACCACCAGCTGTGGCCTTAATTAGTACAGGAAAGCCTATTTTCTTCGCCTCTTTCGCTAGAAAATCAGGTTTTTGATCGTCTCCATGATAACCTGGTACCAGAGGAATCCCTAATGCTTCCATCTTTACCTTGGATGTTTTTTTATCCCCCATTAGCTCGATGGCCTCTACACTTGGTCCAATAAAAATCAAACCTGCTTTTTTTACCTTCTGACAAAAATCAGTATTTTCAGATAAAAATCCATATCCAGGATGAATGGCATCTGCTCCTGTCCTCTTAGCTATATCTATTATTTTCTCTTGATTCAGATAAGTGTCTGCAAGGTTCCCCCTACCAAGAGCAATATTCTCATCACCAAGACGAGCATGTGGAAGACTAGCGTCATCTGCCGCATACAGAGTCACTGTTTTTATTCCCAAGCGTTTACAAGTTTTAATAACTCTTAAAGCAATTTCACCTCTATTTGCAATTAAAATTTTATTTATCATCTCTCACCCACTGTGCTTTTCTTTTCTCTAGTAGCGCGCTCATGCCCTCTTGTCCCTCATCACTAACTCTTTTTTGGGCAATAGCATTACAAGTATATTCTGCAATATCACCCTTATTACTTTGTAAAACATTTTCAACTAATCTTTTTGCATCCCTAGCAGCTTGCGGGCCCGCGTATAAAAATGATCTGATTACATTTTCAAAATCCTCTTCAAAGTTTTCAAGAGTTGAAACCTGGTGAACAAGTCCCATCTCCAGTGCTTTATTGCCTTGAAAAAGCTCCCCTGATAAAAACCAAGCTCTTGCATTGGACTCACCTATTTTATTTATGCAAAAAGGAGAGATAACTGCTGGAATTAAACCAAGCCGTACTTCGGTGAAGCCAAACTTGGCTTTGTCATGGGTAATAACATAATCACATACCGAAACTAAACCAACACCTCCACCAAGAGCATGGCCATTAACTTTGCCTATTACAGGTATTGGGCATTCATTAATCACTTGAAACATTTTTGCTAGCTTCTGTGAGTCCTCAAAGTTTTCCGTCTGAGAGTAGTCTTTCATGGATTTCATCCAGTTTAAATCTGCTCCGGCACAAAAAGACCTACCTTCTCCGGTAAGAACAATCAACCTTACGGACTCATCAGCACTTAACTTTTGGAACGTTTCAGTAATTTGCTTTATCAGCTCATCGTTAAATGCGTTATGAATCTCAGGACGATTCAGCCTGACTTCTACGATTGCGTTTTTATTTGAAATTTTTAATAACTCAGACATCACTACATCCTAAAGACACCAAATTTAGTGTCACCGTATTCTTCATTATGAGAAACCGCTAGAGCAAGCCCTAACACATCCCTTGTTTCATGAGGCTTAATTATTCCATCATCCCAAAGCCTGGCGCTACTATAATAAGCACTACCTTCTTTTTCATATTTTTCCAAAATTGGCTTTTTAAACTCAGCGACCTCACTATCGCTCATTTGATCTTTACCTCGATATTTTAGGCCATCTTGCTTTACAGTGGCTAAGACTCCAGCTGCTTGCTCTCCTCCCATTACCGAGATCTTTGCATTTGGCCACATCCATAAAAATCTAGGATCATAGGCCCTACCACACATACCATAATTTCCTGCCCCAAATGATCCTCCTATAACCACCGTATACTTAGGAACATTAGCAGTAGAAACCGCCGTAACTAGTTTCGCACCATGCTTAGCAATCCCTTCTTGCTCGTATTGCTTACCAACCATAAAGCCCGTAATATTTTGCAAAAACACGAGTGGGATTTTTCTTTGAGCACAGAGCTCTATAAAGTGAGCACCCTTTACAGCACTTTCTGAAAATAAAATTCCGTTATTTGCTAGAATCCCTACTTTATACCCGTGAATTTTTGCAAACCCACAAACTAGAGTTTCACCATAGCGGGCCTTGAACTCAAAAAACTTTGAGCCATCAACAATTCTTGCAATGATCTCTCTAATATCAAATGGCTTTCTTGTATCAGCAGGAAGAATTCCATATATTTCTTCTGGGGCAAAAAAAGTATCTTCTCTACTTAAAGTATTTTTTTCTTTTTCGTTTTCTTGGTAATTTAAATTCTGAACCACGTATCGTGTTAGTGCTAGGGCATCTTCTTCATCTTCAGCAAAATGATCCGCAACTCCTGAGAGACGGGAATGGACATCCGCTCCTCCCAATTCTTGGCTACTTACTTCTTCACCTGTTGCTGCTTTTACAAGAGGTGGCCCTCCTAGAAAAATAGTTCCATTCTCTTTTACAATTATTGTTTCATCACTCATGGCGGGTACATATGCACCACCAGCGGTACATGACCCTAGGACCACTGCTATTTGAGGGATACCTTTTGCACTCATCTGTGCCTGGTTATAAAAAATTCTTCCAAAATGGTCCCTGTCTGGAAAAACTTCATCCTGCATTGGAAGAAAGGCTCCACCAGAGTCTACTAAATATATACAAGGTAATTTATTTTTAAGAGCTATTTCTTGAGCACGTAAATGTTTTTTTACCGTTAGAGGAAAGTATGTTCCCCCTTTAACTGTGGCATCGTTGGCCACAAACATACATTCCACACCACAAACTTTTCCTATTCCTGTAACAACACCTGCACTTGGAACATGTTCAGGATATACATCCTCAGCGGCTAAAGCAGAAAGTTCTAAGAACGGGGAACCATCATCAATTATTTTTTCAATTCTTTCTCTTGCAAGAAATTTTCCTCGGGATTTATGCTTTGCTATTGCTTTGTCGCCACCGCCTGCTTTTACTTTTTCAA
>JBFKKF010000393.1:0-2789 GCA_041631355.1 Bacteriovoracaceae bacterium
GCAGACTATTCAGCAATTCCTTTTTTTCTAGACGAAGAGTTTGTTAAAGAAAGAGAAAGGATTGAAGGTAAATTAAAAATAGAAATTAAAGGGGTAGATTTTTCATTTGCCGGAAAAATGGAAATTGAAAGTTTCACCAAGGATGATTTATTACTTTTTAATACCGCAGAGTTTCCTATAACCGCAGGGGAAGATATCAAGATTATTGTTACCTTTGAGCTAGATAAATCTAAGCTTGAAATGATTCTTAAGGGAACCTGTGAAGAAATTGAAGACGTTGATGATAAAACCCATTACGCAGGCTTTAGTTTAAAAGATACTAATGAAGCTAATTTAAATCGCTTCTATGAGCTGTATGAAAAAAGAGCACGAAAAATTGTTGCCTTTATCGAGTCCTTTGATAATAACCATAAAATCGTGAGTTAAGTACCCATTCTATCCCAAACTGCCCACTATTGTTTGCATTTGTTCTTAAATTTCTAACTTCTTGTAAATTATCACTACTAAGTTTTAATTAAAAACATCAATAATTCCAAAAACTTATGGCCCAGACCATCTTAATTTACTTCTAGAGAGCTTTTGCGGTGATAATGAGAGCATGAAAACTTTATTTTATTTATTACTGTGTTCTAGTTTACTTGTCTCTTGTGGAAAATCAACTCAAACAAAACTGAAAGTTTCTATTGGTGCATTAACAGTTGGTGAAGACTTTCCCGGTGGATTATGGATTGTAGGACAACACGGTGAAACTCAACAGATGTTTAGTAAAGTAGTACCTAAAGGAAGTTCAGAAATACTATTTGAATTAGAAAATGGGCAATGGAAGTTTATGGCCATCGCCTGGGATGGTGGCGCTGATAGACAGAGTTTTGAGGGGCAAGCCGCTTGTGATGTAAAAGAGGGAATCGAATTAGCTGGAGATGAACTCGCTCTAGATTTTGTTTTGTCTGCAAATAATTGTGATCATAATATTTACGGACAAAGCTATGATCGAGGGACGGGCAATTTTAATCCAATCAAATTCTATAGTTGTAGTGGCATAAGTAATGATATTGAAATAGGGACTTTACCTGAACCCGGCAGTTTTGGGTGTGGCAGTAGTGAGCGTTATGAACGAGGAAATATTAAAAGTGTGAGAATTGTTCTTATGAATAAAGAGCTACTTGATGATGAGTCCAAGGTATCTAGAGGGGCAGTTAGTCGCTGTATTGATTTTCGCTACTCAGAAATTGAATATGAATTATCTCAAATTGGCCTTCCGCGTGGAGAGGCAGACAGTCGCGTTTTATTTCCTTATATGGTTGAAGCCTTTACGGATGCTGGCTGTGATAGGGCAGTAGAAACACCTCAACGTTATTTCTTTTCCCGGGGCTTTGTTAAACCATCGTTTAATTTAAAGGCGCTAGGGGTGGGAAGTTCTGGTTATACGTACCTTTTTATGGATTCTGAGCCCTTGAATGCAGGAGCTTTTTAGTTATACCTGATATCAGTCATTTAGCTCGGCGTCAGAGTTGGAACGGATGTATTATTTACAAACAGGGTGACGCTTAGCATTATCTCCTGTATAACCCCTCAGGTATTACAAATCCTAGGGGGGAATTATTTTGAAGTGTTTATTCTTACTTAGTTTTCTACTTATCAATATTAATTGCTACGCAAAAGATTTGCTATGTCAGGCAAGCCTAAGTTCACAAAAGTTTAAAACTACTTTTAATGATTCTGTTTTGGTGGGGCAAGAATCATCGAAGCTCTCTGTTGAAACAAATATTGATTCTAGGTTGATAGGTGCAATTGTAGAGTTCAGGCCGAGTATGAATTCGAATCACTTTGTGGATTATTCTGTCAAAATGTATGAAGTTATCGATAATGAGTATCACTGGGGCAGTGGCACAGGAAAAATTGATATAACCAAGTCTGATGTTGTGTCAAAACTTCCAATCGCTAATGGCCCTTCCGATTTAGATGCGCTAATTGCTATTGATTGTAATTTCTTGTAGGGAGTTATTTCTTAGGTAAAAGTATTTCTTGCTTGGGGTTTAACTTTTTTTGCACTTTTTCCAGTAGCTTCATATTCTTTTCATTATTAATACAAACAAGACCAACATCTAAACTTATGATAGAAGAGTTAGGAATAATATAGAGGTCCTTAGCGTTGTAGGCCAGTTTAGAGACACCCCAGATATAGAGACTATCAATTCTTTTTTTTCTTAATAGCTCAATCCCAATGGATTCGGTTTTGGTTTCAATCACTTTATCTAATTCATTTATATCTTTTATCATTTGGGTGACTTTCTCACTCACTCTGACGGTCGCTGCCCGCTTCACAATCTCTTTATTTTTATTAGCTTTCAGGACAAAACGTTGAAGATTTACTGTGTTTAATGGCAAGAAGATAAGATCATCTCTTTTCGTTTTAGTGAAATTATTAATAAACTGGGGACTGGTGGGAAGATAGCATTGGAATTCATTTTGGCCAAAAACATTTAAAGATCTTTTCGTGGGCATTACACGAGCTAAGATATTTTCTTCTTCTGCTATAGAGTTGAGAAACTTTAACGTTTTACTGATAATTGTCTTTTCATTTCCAAGCCATTCTGGAACTTCGGCCACAAGAATCACTGTGTTGTTGCTTTTACTTGCGAAGCAAATACTGTGAGTAAGGATGAGAGTTAATACAACTAATATCGTTTTAAAGTACATAATTAAATATTTCTTATAATTTTGAGATAGTCATCAATTATAAAGGAAGAATGTTATTTTGGTAGCGACGGGCAGAATCGAACTGCCGA
>JBFKKF010000394.1:0-2788 GCA_041631355.1 Bacteriovoracaceae bacterium
GGTGTGTTTTTCCACGATTTTTTTAGGGGATATAATCCATGTTCCCGTCATCCCAAGGTGACTTAAAAGATGGTGTTTATTATCGATAATAAAATCCAACATCTTCCCCTTACGAGAAACATGTAAAATGGTTTTACCTTTTATGGGGTTTATTTTTGTGTGCACAATAGAATCATAAACTGGACTCAAGCTTACGGAGTTGATCTTAAAAGGCATGATCAGGTTTAGCTGATCTTGAATGGTTTTTACTTCGGGTAGTTCGGGCATGGGCATCTATCCTATTAAAATTAAAGGAATGCGTCGGAGCAGCATTTCTGCCATTCCGACTCATTCCGACTGCGATTCCGACTATACTTTAGAATTTTAAGTTTGTTAATTTTCCTTGATTGCTTGTGGAATATAAGGGATCTTAAACTGTATTCTGTGTAGTTTTTCCGATGTTTCAGCATTACTTTTAATACCACCTGCATTTATAGAAAGACCGATAACTTCAATTAGTCCACCTGTGTCAGTTCCACCTTCAAGTTGGCTTGAATCAGACTCTTTGATACTAACTGAGATATCGAATTCTACTGAATCAATACTTTTCACATCATAAGCTTTTTGTCTATTAACAAAACCGGGTGCAACAGGTTCTATATCATATTTTTCTTTTAATTCCTTTTTTGCTCCCATTATGCCTTCAGTAATTTCAACCAAAGATTGTTTTATAAATTGATTTAATTCCATATTAACCTCTTTTAAGTTTTTTAAAGTTGTTTAAATCGATTACATTTTCATGCTCCTTTGATCCAGAATCTGGTTCATTTGGGTGCTCATTTTTCACGGTCCTAATGTGTTTCATGATCATTTGAGAAACTTCTCTTTGATCATCTTCGTTGCATTTTGAGTAGTGATCCGCGAGTTTTAAATCCTTATGGCCTGTGATAGCGATAACCGCATCAAGTCCTCCACCAACTTTTCGAGCAAGTTTGGCCATCCCATGTCTAAGGATATGAGTGCCTGAATAGGGAAGTTTTCCCTTTCGTTGAGCTTCTCTGTAATTGAGCTGGATAGTTCCATAGTTAAGTGGATTTCCCTCAACATGAAAAACATAATCATTACCGGGTATTCTAAAGGCGAGACGCCTTTCTAGAATATCCATGATTTCATCCGTTAAATAAACGGGACGCGGTTCTCTGTTTTTTGGAAACTCTTTAAGTTCGATAAAAGTCTTATTAGTCATATCCCAAACACAGGTATGCTTAATTAACATTCTCCGTTCCTTAAGATTTATATTAGGCCACTGCATTCCTGCTACTTCTCCAATCCTTCCAGCAGTGAAAAATTGCATTTGAGCGAGATCCCGATAAAGAGGTTTAAGATAATCAAAAAAGATAAGCGCATCTTTTAGATCAATCTGTATCTTCTTATCTGGAAGTGGTCTAATAAATCCCATCTTTCTATGTTTCTTTTTAATTGGGTTCGTTAGTGATTTTGCTTCTTCTTCAAAGATTTCACTTTCTTTATACCAATTAAAGATCGTCACAAAAAGATTGAGTTCATTATTTAGATTACACCGGCGAGCTTTTCCTCGACCTTCATGATCAGCATTTTTAAAATGCTCTACCCAAGACATAACCCATTCCGTAATTTTTGAAGGTGTTATTTTATCCATTGGATAGTGTTCTAAATCGGCTAAAAGAGTGTAGCGTCTTCTCCAAATATTTTTGGTCGTTGTCGCTAAAATAGGAAAGTGATGCTCTTGCATCGCTTCCCACACATCTTTTAGAGTTGAAAAATTAGAATTAAGATCATCTGTGATTTCTAGCTTACCTTCACGCCAAGCTTTCGCCTGATGAAGATGTGTAAATGTATTTGTTAAAAGAACGCCTTTGACTCTTTTTTCAGCATAATAATGTCCACTGACTTTATGCTTGTAGATTCCGGTTGTTCCTTTAAGTTTTCTGTATTGTTTGCTTGCCATATTTTCTCCTGTAAAAATGTGAGTGTTTAAATTTCACCTTTAAACCACTCAGTTATTTCACTTGGTAAAAATATTAGCCTGCGTCCACCATTTCTTTTTCTAAAAGGAATTTCACCACGACTAACTAAATTGTAGATCGTTCCTTTCTTATAGTTGGTAAACGTGCAAACCTCGTCTATTCCCCATATTTTCTTGTCAAAGAGCCTACCTTCTTTATACCAAAAATTACCCATATATTAAACACTCCTGTATAATTAAATTAATCTAAAACTAACCAGACCAACTAAACGATATCGCCCAAAGATTGACCTCCTTATCGAAACTTACGTGTAGAGAGGGAGGTCAATCTTGTTAGGGCGATTATCGAATTAATTTCAACTGGTTAGATAACTACTTTTAAATGAATTAAACCTTTCTGGACGCACATTAGAATGTCGTTCACCCGATATTGGAAGGCCTCTCTGAAATAATTCAGTAAAGCTCTTTTCCTTTCCATCATGATAAATAATTGCGTCAGTAAGGTTAATATTATCTAGCCTTAAATCTTTTAAATACATAAGGAGTATTTTATTTTTATTATCTTCTATAAGATCTAATTGATCCTTGTATGTTTTATAAATTGAATGTCTGTTGAAAATATAAAGAGCGTTCCCAAAAATATTACTTCTCCTATAGTAATTAAAATAATCTTGTATTCGCTTTTTATTTTTCTGGTTAAGTTCCATTTCTACGGCAATAAGAAAATCTTTTTTATCTTTTCTTATGGTAATTGTGCCATCGGGGATATGATCATGGGCCGTGAGCTTCTTTTTTATTTCATCA
>JBFKKF010000395.1:0-2781 GCA_041631355.1 Bacteriovoracaceae bacterium
ACATTCTTTCCATCAACTTCAGTAAATACGAAATACTCATTATCTTTAGGATTGTTAACTACTTTATCGTACCGCTGTAGTAACCAACTATGTCCATAGCGCTTACTTGATATCACAGATTGTGATTTCACATGGTATATGGCATTGTCAGCTACAAGATCTGCCTCAAAACTTTTACGTTTTGTTTCATAAATCTTCATATCCGGCTTAGATACCTGTACCCCATGCTCCTTTAAAAACTTATAAGCACCCCACTCTCCGACAGTTCCAATAATAATATCTTCAACCATCTTTGGAGTGCTATTCTCGCCCCTATAGGAATATAAATCTGCACTCAAGCCAATTCTATCATGAGCAAACTTAATACATTTTTTATAAATATAATCTGATACCTTAATCATAACAGCCTACAATAATAACAGTAAAACGCTTAAAACGCTACCAATAGTTAATTGATTAATAGTCTCTTTCTGGCTCTTATTCTGCTTCTTAAGACTTTTAACCAACTTATCCTGCTTTTTAACTACTTTAGATTGAGCCTTAATAGCCTCGTCCTGTTCTTTAGCCGTTTTAATACACTTATCAAGTACTCCCGGGCATGTTATAACATTACTTTCAACTTTAAGCTTTTTCCAGTCAATATCCTTTTTAGGATTCTTGTCCGTTACCTTGCTCATCCGTTTTTTTACTAGAACTACCTTCTTCTTTGGGTTTTCCTTGATCTCCTTGGATTGATTCTCCGCTGCTGTACTGATCGTACAAATCCATAAGCTCATTAAAATTATCATTAGCTTCTTTGACTTCACGCTTTGCCTCCTTTTTGGCTTCGTTAACTTCATTTTCAAGCTTACCAATCTTAAATGACTGCCAAGCTCCTTTTAAATATCTAATTATTAACTTTACTATAAAATTTATCATATATAACTCCTATTTTTTAAACCTATGTTTCCAAGTATAGTATTTTGGACACCAATCGTAATGGTTTTCAATAGACTCGTACTCGCCTCCGCATTCACAGCTTACATTTCTAGCCCATGACTTATACAACTCCTCTTCTTCAAATAACATAGGGTCTAAATCGTCAAAACGTACTACATATTTATGCTTTTCTCCATACCATTTATCGTGCATAACTTCAACAACTTCTCCAAATTTGCCATTATACTTGCTACGTTCTTTTTTAATTTCTACTCTGTCGCCTACGTTATAAGAAGCCATGTTAAGTTCAAGTTCTATAGCCTCTAACCATTCATCAATCCACTCGCCTTCAGTCATTTTAGTGCGCTTCATAAAAATCATATCCTATTTCCGCTGGTGCTTTTAGCGGCAAACTAATTCTATAAGTATTTTCCATAAGATATTGTACAATCTTACGACATCTTTCCGCATGTTCTTTAGGCACTCTAGTAATAATCTGATCATGCACTTGGGCACATACATATCCGTCAATTTTTAGCCGCTTTAGCTCTCTATTTATTGCTATACAAGCTCTATTAGTAATAGATGCTGCCAAGCTTTGTATTTGAAAATTTTTAGCATTATTCAATGAGTTCTTCAAATCTTTACGTAAAAACTTCATTTGAGCATAGGTCTTAGGTCTCTCATGATATTTAGACCACAACTTTAAAGAATCTAATATTTCTTTACCATGACTATACCAAATTTTAGGGGCTTTAGGAAAGTGCCGCACTCTACCAGCTTCGGATCTAATAAAACCATCTATAACGCACTTCTCATTACTACGCTCCATCCAAGACTTAAGCTCTGGAAAAGCATCTAAATACTGATCTATAAGCCTTTTTGCTTCCTTTTGAGGAATTTCAAGCGTTTTACCTAAAGCATATTCCTCCATTCCATAAGGTATTCCTAGACTATACGCTTTAGCTTTTTGCCTTAAGCTTTTATTAACTGCTCCTAAATAATTATCAGCTTTTTTATCAGGACTTACCCCTTCCAAGCCTTCAGTATTAATAGCAATTGTAGAATAGAAATCGTGACCATTAAGGAAAATAGACTTAAGTCCCCTGTCACCGCTAACATGAGCAAAAACGTGAGGTTCAAGAGATTCGTAATCCGCATCAATAAAAGCATGATTTTCTCCACTTATAAAAAATTTACGCACCATGTTAGTATATTTGTAGACTGCAGGATGTACGCCTTCTGCACTCTCATATGGTCTATTTAGTTGCTGCAAATCAGAACCATACCGACCACTAATAGTTCTATGTTGATTATAGCTAGGGTAGAACATGCCTTCTTCCTGACGCTCTAAAAAACGATCTATATAAGCCGATTTTAGCTTATTAAGCTTATTATAAACCCTAATAAGTGGAACAAACTCATACTTATTTTTAACACTATCAAGAAAAAGGTCATTCATTTGTGGGTTACCTTTATCTGTTTTAGTAACAGGAGGCTCTTCAAGTGTATCAAAAAACAACTTAGCTAAATGGTGCTTAGAGCTAATATTAAACGGATGTTCTGGCAATCTATTAAGCCATATTTGTTTAATATCCGACACCACTTCAGAAGGTAGCCAAGAATTTCCTAGTAAAAACTCTCTGTAAATACTAGGCTCTAAAGCTTCTACACCCTTTTTAGCTATACTATATCTACCAGCTTTGGTTTTAGGCAAATCTAGCTCAGCATATTCGCAAACTAGCTGAGGAAATTCTCCAGTAGTACTTTGCTTTAATTCTTTTCCTGTGTACCAGTCATAAAATAAACCTAAATGCGGCTCTATAAGCTCGTGAATCTGTCGCTCAATATCTTTAATGTCAA
>JBFKKF010000396.1:0-2779 GCA_041631355.1 Bacteriovoracaceae bacterium
ATAGATATTTTTTCTTCGAATATCATAACTATCTTTACCAAGAAATAATGCGATATCTTCAAAAAGACTTTCTATGGTAAAATTTCCTTGAGGCCCACCAAAACCACGAAAGGCTGTATTGGGATGATTATTCGTTCTGTAACAAGTCCCAGTAATGGCCACATTTTCTAGATAATAGGCCCCATCGGTATGAAACATTCCTCGCTCAAGTATTGAAGATGATAAATCCGCATAGGCCCCACCGTCAGAGGCCAAATCAACTTTAAGTGCCAAAATTTCACCTTGTTCATTAAAACCAACTTCATACTCATTTTCAAACGGATGTCTCTTACCCGTTATTTTCATGTCTTGGTCTTTAGTCAGAATGCACCTGGCCGGACGTCCAAATTTTTGAGCGACGATGGCCGCATAAGCAGCAATTGGAGCGGCTTGAGACTCTTTACCACCAAAGCCTCCTCCCATTCTTTTGACAATGCAGACAACATGATGGAGAGGAATTCCTAGGGCCTCACTCACCACCCGTTGTGTTTCACTTGGATGCTGTGAAGAAGAGTGAACTTCAATTTGTCCTTTCTCTAAAGGATATGCAACACAGGCCTGGGACTCCATATAAAAATGCTCTTGCCCCCCACAGCGAAACACTCCCTTCAGGGTATGAGGTGCAGACTTTAAAGCATTATTAACATCTCCTCTTACAAAAGCACTTGGTGCTTTATAGATCATTGATTCTTGTTCTTTTGCCTGGGAAATTGAACTGACAGGTGTCTCTTTTTCTACCTCTAATTCCACTAGTGAGATTAATTCTTCTACACTTTCTCTTTTGCAAGAAGCCACTAAACATATGGCTTCGTCCCGATAAGCTATTTTATCTTCGACTAGAATTGGTTGTTCATGAACTATAGTTCCCCATCTATTCGTGGCCAAGTCTTTAGCTGAAATCATTCCCACAAAGTCTTCGTGGGCCTTAGCTTTAGAAATATTTATATTTTTAAGTTTTCCCTTGGCAATAGGACTGGTGACCACGCCAACAAAGAGCTCTTGGCCATATTCAGGTCTATCATCAACGAAAATACTTTTTCCAGTTACATGGGATACGCCTGAGTCATGGCCAATATTTTTTCCTACACTCATAAGCTTGCCTCCACCTGAGCATTACTTATATCTGCAAGAACTTCATCAAAAAATTTCACAAATAAATTTTCACATAGCTGATATCGAAACTGATCACTCCCCCTTAGATCACTTAATGGGGAGACTTCACTTCTAATTTCTTTTAGCCAGTTTCGTGCATTAGCTTTAGAAAAGTCATGCCCATGCATTTTTCTCTCTAAATTTTGTGCTCGTAATACCACCGGGCCAACACCACCGAATGCCAACTGTATCCCATTTATTTTCTGCCCCTCCAAATTCAAAGAAGCAGCAAAGGTTACAGTCGAGATATCCAAGTCTTTTCTGATAGAAACCTTATAAAGTTTATAAATATCTTTTGTACGAAAAATAGTAACCTCTTTTACCACTTCATTATCTTTCAAATCTAACTGCTTATACCCACCTAGGAAAAAGTCATTAATATCAACTTCTCTCTCCCCCTGCTGACTTGATAGAGTAAGTTTGGCATTCGCAACTCGCAAAAATGGAATTGTATCTGAGATTGGTGAGGCATTTATAATATTTCCCACTAAAGTTGCAGAGTTTTTGATTTGTGGGGAAGCGAAAATATGTAACATATTAATAAATTCAGGAAAGATATCTTTTAGCTCTCGAACAAGAGTGTCTAAGCTCACTTTTGCCCAAATAATAACTTTCTCTTTTTCTATCTTTAACTTATAAGCTTCATCTAAGTTATTAAATGACATAATATTTTCTAAACTCACCTTACGCTTATTACTTAGAACACCAAGGTCTGTACCACCAGAGATCATTTTAACGTTTTGATCTTTAACCTTTAGAGCTTGATCAAATTTTTTCGGTAAGTACACATCTGAACTAGATGTTTGTAATTGAACTTCCTGATCACAATATTTACTAAAGGTATTTTTCATTTTTTTATGATCGTAGCGTTTGGCCATCTCTGATGTTTTATCTAAATCAATACTCATACCTGCTTCAATTATTGGCTCATAACCAGTGCAGCGACATAAGTTTCCAGTAAGATAGTTTTTAACTTTTTGTTTGGTAATTTTAAATTGTTCGACCTTTGCATCTTCGGCCAAGGATGCCATCGCACAAATAAAACCAGGGGTGCAATAACCACATTGAGCCCCATAACAATTCACCATGGCCTCTTGAACTGGATCAAGGTGTGATTCATCCCCCAGTCCTTCAACTGTAATAATATGGGAACAATCATTGAGATACATAAAACTAATACAAGAATTAATGGACTTATAAGGAGTCATTTCTCCGTTAATATATCTCGAAACTAAGATAGAGCATGCTCCACAATCTCCTTCTGCACAAACGATCTTCGTTCCTGTCAGTCCTTTGCGGTAGCGTAAAAATTCGGCCACTGTCATCTGGGATTGCTCAGCATTTACACGACACTGCACCCCGTTAATAAATACAATTAATTCTCTTCGCATAAGCTGAAGTATGCCATTTTGTTAGTATAAACTCCAGAAAATTTGAGTGATTTTAAAAGGTAAGTTGATACCTTACCCCACCTTCACTTTGATAATGATTATAATAAAGGTTTAAATTGTAGGCGTTAAATTCAATTCTTCCTGTTACAAATGGGGCGAGGACTGCTACGTCATCGGCGTATTCACCAAGTGTTAAC